>NZ_AYSF01000028.1:0-76704 GCF_000498995.1 Geobacillus thermopakistaniensis | reverse complement strand
ATATATGGATTGAAAAAAACGCCGAAAAATGATGAGCAGTTTCATTCCAAACAGATCGGCGACCGAGCCGCCGATGACCGGTCCGATCATCCGTCCGGCCGTGGCCGTCCCGTTGACGATTCCTTGGTAAAACCCGGCTTTCCCCGGGGGCGCCCATTCGTTCACCGCGGCCGGAATCGCCGGCCAGACGATCATCTCGGCGATCGTGAGCACAATCATGGACGCGGCAAACTCTGCAAACGAATGCGCCCCCAACAGCATGGCAAACGAAACGGCGAAAATAAAAAAACCGATCACGATTTGCCGCTTCAACGTCGGCATGAAGCGGCGGATGACCGCTGACAACAGCGGCTGGGCCAAGACGATCAACGCTCCGTTGATCGTCCAAAGCAAGCTGTACTGCCCGACTGGTATCCCGAGCTCGCGTGTATAGGCGGCGATCGTCGTCGACCATTGGACATAGCTCAACCAACACAGTCCATAGCCGGCGCAAAGGAGGGCAAGCGCCCAGCCCGCGGAGCGGGATGGCGCTCTTTCCGCTTCTCCGGATCGTTTCTTTCTCGGCGGCGGCAAGAGCGGAACGCGGCGCAGCCCGGCCACAACCGTAAACAAAAACGCGGCATACAACAAAAGATTGGCGAAAAAAACGAGCGAGAACGAATATGAAGCGACAAGCCCGCCAAGCGCCGACCCGACGGCGACGCCGATGTTTTGCGCGACATACAAGGCGTTGAACGCCCGCCGCCCCCCTTCCGGCCAAATCGCCCCGGCGTACGCCGACGCCGCCGGAAAGACGACGCCGCTGCCAACGCCGACAAACGCCAAAAACACCGCATAATGCGGCCAACCGTGCCAAACGCTTAAGCCGCCGAGCGCGGCTATCGTCAACATCGCTCCGGCCAACAAAACGCGAAACCCGCCGATCCGGTCAAACAAAAAGCCGCCGGCCAAGCTGCCGATGACGCTTCCCCCAGAGTTGAGCATGAGCACGACACCAGCGACAGCGAGCGGCTGGCCGAGCTGTTCGTGCAAATAGATCGTGTTTAGCGGCCATAGAAACGACGCCCCTGTCACATTGAGCGCCATGCCGACAAGCAGCCACCAAAGAGCGCGGGGCATCGGTCATCATCCTTTTCTGGCTTTTATTTTGAGTTCCGAAATAATTGTAGGGGAAAACAGGAAAAAATGCAATCAAAAAGGCGGAGCGTTCCGATGCGTCCGCCACTTTTTTGCCAAACTAACTCCCCACGGAAACAATGGCTTTTGAAGCGGGGCTCCTGCGCGAAAAGAAGAACAAGACGGAGCGGCTTCCGCCCCTTTGGCTTGTCGTCACCCGTTCCGCTGCTTGGAGCGGATCGGTTGGCCGCCCGTTTCCTCGTATTGCTTTTTCGCCAGCTTCACCGGGTCAAAGTCTTGACCAAGCTCAAGATCGTTATTGTTTTGGCCGTTGCGTGTTTTTTGTTCCGGATTCGTTTGTTTCAAGCGTCGCTTCATGTTGTGTTCCTCCTCGTTTCAGCGGTCAAGCAAAATCATGTCATTTTGCAATTGCTCCAGTTGGAGCCGCATCCGATGCAGCTGCTCGCGCTGCTGGGCGTTGCAGCTTCGCGCCAAGTGCGCTAAATCGATGACCGTCTGCTCGAGCATCTGCTGGGCGTTGGTGTATTCGGTGATGTTGTAATGCTCCTGCTTTTGCGCTTCCGTATATTGCTCTTTCGCGTAGCGGATCACATCTTCACACCGCTGCAAAAATTCCTCAACGGATTGTCTTGTCGCCATGCGCTCACCTCGTTTCGTGATATTCCCTCATGTTTACTATGCGCCGCATAGGCCGGCCGTATCACGCCAATGATTGGCAGCGGTCGATTTTCCATGAAGTTTTTGTTACAATGCCGACGTGAGGATCTTCGTTCAGCTCGATCAATGTCGGTCAGCTCAAGGTTTTCTGTCACGCCGGCGCAGAGGATGGAAAGTTTAGGGGAAAAGCGATGGCATCCGACACTTTGGCGCAACGCCACGCCTGCCAACGTAAACGATGAAACGATCACAAGGAGGGGCCAACCGATGGCTTTGATGAACATTTTGCCGTTTGCCCGCTTTTTGCTTGATCAAGCAGTCAACGAAGGCGACATCGCCGTCGACGCGACCGTCGGCAACGGGCACGACACCGTGTATTTGGCCCAACGCGTCGGGGATTTCGGCCATGTGTTCGGCTTTGACATTCAGTCTGAGGCCATCACCGCCGCTTCCGCCCGCCTCGCGAAACATGGGCTATGCGGGCGGGCGACGTTGTTCGAGCGAAGCCATAGTGAACTGCTTGAGGCGCTTCCCGCCGATGTACACGGGCGCATCGCCGGCGCGGTGTTCAACCTCGGCTATTTGCCGGGCGGCAATAAGCAAATCGTCACCCAGCCGGAATCGACGATCGAAGCGGTCCGCCAGTTGCTTTCCGTCATGAAGCCGGGCGGCGTCATCGTTCTTGTCGTCTACCACGGCCATCCGGAAGGAAAGCGCGAACGCGACGCGCTCCTTGATTACGTCCGCTCTCTTGATCAACGGCGCGTCCATGCCTTGAAATACGAATTCATCAATCGGCAAAACAACCCGCCGTTTTTGCTCGCGCTCGAAACCCGGGCGGATAAGGGCGCCTGATTCAATCGGATCCCGCCCCTTTTGCCAATACAAGCAAACGGCCGCCCTTATGAAAAGGACAGCCGTTTTTGCCGCTCCTGCCAAAAGCGGTATGCTTTTCCGTTCCAATAGAAAAACTGCGACGCCGCCCCGCCGGCGCGGACGAGCCGGCGCGCCAGCCGGCGCAGCCCGCGCTGCTTTTTCACCTTGGCATCCGACAAATACAACCCAAGAAGCCCTCGGTGAATAAGGCGGTGAAACTCGCCGTGCGGAAGGGCGCCGACATGGCGGTCGGCCTCTTCGATGAAATGGCAAAGCCGCTCAAGCATCACCGTTTCATTCGGATAGTAAAAGCAAAAGTTTAAATCGCCGCCGTCCCGGTCTTCCTCCTGATCGATCAAATAGTCGAGCAAAATGTGCAGTCCTTGAATGTAAGGAAAATAACCGTCGCGCACTTGTCTCGCCATCTCCGGCGGCAGCGATTCGCCAAACGCATAGGCGACGAGGCAGAAAATGCCGAGTGTCGAACCGGAGCAGGCGGAAAACTCATACCACTCCATCGGCGGCAAGGCGTCTTTGTATTGCGCGAACCATTTCTCCAGCCGCGGCACCCGCTCGCTCGCTTCGACATGTTTATGCACTTGCAAGTCGCAATAATATCCGGCCAATTCATGCAAAAATGGGGCGATCGTCTCATAATGGCGCACCGTCTCGAGCACCTCTTGGCACGTGCGGACGAGCGCCGGCAAATAGCCGCCGTCTTCCTGTTCGCGGCGATGACGGTAATAGTTCGACGGCTCTGCTCCGATCGTCAAAGCGTCCGGCATCGAATCGTGCAAGGCGCGAAAGTCGAGCGGATCGAGCGAGGTGCTGCGGTCGCACAAATTATCCAAATAATCGCTGATCGTCTGGTAAGCAACGATAAAGCGGATGCAATCCTCCATGTTTTCTCCGGCCAAGAGCGCCAAAATGGAGCCGCCTTCGCAATGGAACGTTTTCGAAGCGATGCTCGCGAGCGCCTGGCGCCGCAATTCCGGGTCGGGAATGCGCTCGGCCTGGCGCCGCCAATAGGCAAGCTCGCGGTGGACAAGCGGAAGCACGTCACGATACACCATTTTCATCAAGGCGATGGGGTTTTTCGGAATGTTCAATCGGCTCACCTCAGGTGCAAACACCATGGTCTCGTCTCCTAGCATTTCCATCTTATCGGCAACCAAAATCGTTTCGCGTCTGAACAGCTTGCGATCTCGTCTTCCAGTATTGCCATCAATGCGGCCGGGGCAAACCATAAAAGGGTTGGCGACGGAATGAAAAAGCCGCTCAACAACGGTTCTTCTCACGTTGAGAAGCTTTGTGAAATCGGATCTTCTTCCCCGATCCCAACCACTCATCGGGCGAAACGAAACGTTTTTCACCAATCCCGATTAGGCGCGCTCGCTTTCGTTGGCGATTTGGACGCAGCGTTGTACAATACATGGTGAACGATCGATTTTGCAACAGAAAGGAACGAACGCCCATGATTTACCCATACAAAGGCAAAACGCCGCAAATTGCCGCCTCCGCCTTTATCGCCGACTATGTGACGATCACCGGCGATGTCGTGATCGGCGAAGAGACAAGCATTTGGTTCAATACCGTCATTCGCGGCGATGTGGCGCCAACGGTGATTGGCAACCGGGTCAATATTCAAGATAACTCAATTTTGCATCAAAGTCCAAACAATCCGCTTATCATTGAGGACGGGGTGACGGTCGGCCATCAAGTCATTTTGCACAGCGCCATCGTTCGCAAAAACGCGCTCATCGGCATGGGCTCAATCATTTTGGACCGCGCGGAAATCGGGGAAGGCGCGTTTATCGGCGCCGGCAGTTTAGTGCCGCCGGGCAAAAAAATTCCGCCCAACACGCTCGCCCTCGGCCGGCCGGCGAAAGTCGTCCGCGAACTGACGGAAGACGATATCCGCGAAATGGAGCGCATCCGCCGCGAATATGTCGAGAAAGGGCAGTATTACAAAGCGCTGCAGCAACAGCGGACATCGTGCGCCGACAAAAAAGAGCTGCCGTGATCAGGCAGCTCTTTTTCTTTCATCACTTGTCCGCCAACGCCAGCGCTTGTTCTTTCAACAAGGCGGCTTTGTCGGTGCGCTCCCACGGCAGGTCGATGTCCGTACGCCCAAAATGGCCGTAAGCAGCCGTCTGTTTGTAAATCGGGCGGCGAAGGTCGAGCATTTTGATGATGCCCGCCGGGCGGAGATCGAAGTTGTTGCGCACGACTTCAATCAAAATGTCTTCCGACACTTTGCCGGTGCCGAACGTATCGATCGAAATCGAAACTGGGCGAGCGACGCCGATCGCGTAGGCAAGCTGCACTTCGCATTTGTCGGCCAGTCCTGCCGCGACGATGTTTTTCGCGACATAGCGGGCCGCATACGCCGCCGAGCGGTCGACTTTCGTCGGATCTTTGCCCGAGAACGCGCCACCGCCGTGGCGGGCGTAGCCGCCGTACGTATCGACGATGATTTTGCGCCCCGTCAACCCAGCATCCCCTTGCGGACCGCCGATGACAAACCGTCCTGTCGGGTTGATGAAATATTTCGTGTTCTCATCAAGCAGCTCCGCGGGCACGACCGGCTTGATGACCTGCTCTTTAATGTCGCGCTGGATTTGCTCTTGCGTAATTTCCGGATGGTGCTGCGCGGAAACGACGATCGTATCGACGCGCACCGGTTTGCCGTTTTCATCGTATTCGATCGTCACTTGCGTTTTCCCGTCCGGCCGCAAGTACGGCAAGACGTCCGTTTTGCGCACTTCCGCCAATCGGCGCGCCAAGCGGTGCGCAAGCGAAATCGGCATCGGCATCAATTCTTCCGTCTCATTGCAGGCGAACCCAAACATCAATCCTTGGTCGCCGGCGCCGATCGCTTCGATTTCCTCGTCAGTCATCTGACCTTCGCGCGCCTCGAGCGCCCGGTCCACCCCCATCGCAATGTCCGGCGATTGTTCGTCAATCGATGTCAGCACCGCGCACGTATCGGCGTCAAATCCGTATTTGGCGCGCGTGTAGCCGATCTCCCGGACCGTATCGCGGACGATGCGCGGAATGTCCACGTATGTTGATGTCGTGATTTCCCCGCTCACGAGCACCAGCCCGGTCGTAACGCTCGTTTCGCAGGCGACGCGGGCGTTTGGATCTTTTTCCAAAATGGCATCCAAAATGGCGTCAGAAATTTGGTCGCAAATTTTATCCGGATGTCCTTCCGTCACAGACTCTGAAGTAAACAAGCGGCGTTTGGCTGACATTCGGTTTGTTTCCTCCTCTTGGCATAATGTGGCGACACGGAACTCATTTCCCTTTTTCCCTTCGCAATATAAAAAACCTTTCCTGTAACGGCTGAGGAAAGGTCATGGCAATCGTATTGCTTCCTTTCACTCTTATCGTTCAAGGACTGCGCCTTGCCACAGGTTAGCACCATTTCACACATGTACAGTTGTGACGGTTGCTGGGCTTCATCGGGCCTGTCCCTCCACCGGCTCGGGATAAGAGTATCCGTTCAATGACTTATCTTATCGCAACGGAATCGGCAAAGTCAACTATCAAAATTCATTTTTTATCATTTCCAGCCGCGAAAATTCTTTCCTCAAGGAAACCAACACATTGGGCAAAATAAAGTTTGAAAAACCCACACAATTAGTATGGACTATTAATAAAAATGTGTTATACTATTTTCAAGAGTGATTACAAAAAGAAGGCAGGTTTTGAATATGGGGATCGCAAACATGACGAATAAGCTTGATTTATTGCTGCAAAAACCGTACGTGCATCATCAACTGTCCGTCGCCGAGCTCGTCGAGAAAGTCCTGCAACGGAACGAAGGACGGCTGACGCACACCGGAGCCGTCGCGGTGACAACCGGCAAGTACACAGGGCGGTCGCCGAAAGACAAATACATCGTCGAAGAACCGTCAACGAAGCAAACGATCGACTGGGGCGCGGTCAACCAGCCGATGTCTCCGGAGACGTTTGATAAACTGTACGACAAAGTGCTCGACTATTTAATGAAGAAAGATGAACTGTTCGTGTTTAAAGGCTTTGCCGGCGCCGATCCGAAATACCGGCTGCCGATTCAAGTCGTCAACGAATTCGCCTGGCACAACTTGTTCGTCCATCAGCTGTTCATCCGGCCGAACGCCGAAGAGCTCGCCGCGCATGAGCCGCAATTCACCGTCATTTGCGCGCCGAACTTTAAAGCCGACCCGAAAGTTGACGGCACGCGCTCGGAAGCGTTCATCATCATCTCGTTTGAACGGCGCACCGTGTTGATCAGCGGCACCGAGTATGCCGGCGAAATGAAAAAATCGATTTTCTCGGTGATGAACTATTTGCTGCCGGAACAAGGCATCCTGCCGATGCACTGCTCGGCCAACGTCGGCCAGGAAGGCGACGTCGCCCTCTTTTTCGGCTTGTCGGGAACGGGAAAAACGACGCTCTCGACCGACCCGAACCGCCGCTTGATCGGCGATGATGAGCACGGCTGGTCAAACCGCGGCATTTTCAACATCGAAGGCGGCTGCTATGCGAAATGCATCAACCTATCGCGCGAGAAAGAGCCGCAAATTTTTGACGCCATCGGCTTCGGCGCGGTGCTCGAAAACGTCGTCCTCGACGACGCGACGCGGGTGCCGAATTACGACGACGGCACGCTGACGGAAAACACGCGCGCCGCCTACCCGCTTCAAGCGATCAAAAACATCGTCGACCCAAGCGTCGCCGGCCATCCGTCCACGATCGTGTTTTTGACGGCTGATGCGTTCGGCGTCCTGCCGCCAATCAGCAAGCTGACGCGCGAACAGGCGATGTACCATTTCTTAAGCGGCTACACAAGCAAACTCGCCGGCACCGAACGCGGCGTCACCGAACCGGAAGCAACGTTCTCAACGTGCTTTGGCGCACCGTTTTTGCCGCGCCCGGCCGTCGAATACGCGGAAATGCTCGGGCAAAAAATCGCCGAACACAACGTCCGCGTCTTTTTGGTCAACACCGGCTGGACAGGGGGACCGTACGGCGTCGGCAGCCGCATGAAGCTCGCCTACACCCGGGCGATGGTGCAAGCCGCCGTCGAAGGGGAGCTGGACAACGTCGAAACGGTGCAAGACCCGATTTTCGGCCTCGCCATCCCAACCCGCGTCCCCGGCGTGCCGGATGACGTCCTGCAGCCGCAAAACACATGGGCTGACAAACAAGCGTACGAACAAAAAGCAAAAGAGCTGGCGCAAAAGTTCCGCGCCAACTTCCGAAAGTTCGCCCATATCGACCCGACGATCGAAAAACTCGGCGGACCGCTCGTGTAACAAGAACCCGGCCGGACAGGGAGCCGTTCCCTGTCCGGCTGTTTTTTCGAACGCATAAAATGATTGTCGTCGATCCCCCGGGGTTTTTGCACGATTGGGGGTCGACGACAATGTGAGGCTCGACGGCGAAGAGTCTGCTCTGCTTACCCCTTCACCCGTTCGATCTTCTCAACCGGCAGCCCGGTCAGTTCGTGGATCGTGTCGACATCGTACCCTTTCGCCAGCATTCTCTTCACCACGTCGAGCTTCCCTTCCTCAATCCCTTTTTGGCGCCCTTGCTTCATCCCTTGTTTGACTCCTTGTTGAATTCCCTTTTCCATTCCCCGCTGTTCGTACGAGACGATGAGCTCCATCACTTGCTTCGCTTCCTTCGTTTCCATTTGGCTCACCTCGTTTCGCAGTTTGACTTCCTCCTCTTCGGACAACCGCAAATACGTTTCAAAAAAACCGAACAACAGCCGCTGTTTCGCCTCATCGAGCTCAAGGCGGACGAGCATGCGCAAAAATTCTTTTTTCACTTCGACCTTTTCTTCTTCATTATACCCCATTNCTTCCTCCTCTTCGGACAACCGCAAATACGTTTCAAAAAAACCGAACAACAGCCGCTGTTTCGCCTCATCGAGCTCAAGGCGGACGAGCATGCGCAAAAATTCTTTTTTCACTTCGACCTTTTCTTCTTCATTATACCCCATTTTGCTTAACAAGGCAGCGGCGACGGGATTGTCATGGCGGATGTACGCGCGCCACGGCAGTTTGCGCAGCTCCACCGTCAGAAAGCGGAAGTCGAGAACGGTCAAAAACGGAAACTGGACGACCAATGAGGAAGGTTCATCGTGGTGTTCATCATAGCTGAAGATGGCGATCGGAAGAATGCGGCGGCGGTATTTTTGAAACAAGCGGCTGAAGTAGAGGAACATTCGCTCGGGGAAGGTCCGCTGTGCGTAGCTTTGGTGTTCGACATGGACGATGATGAGCCCTTCCTCCCCCTTCATCTTCGTTTCGACCAACAAGTCGACGCGATGCTTCTCTCCGGCCGTCACGTCGGTAAACAGTTCTTCTGTGAGGAAAGAAAGGTGGCGAACGTCGATGTGCTCGTACACGTTGGGAAAGAAAAGAAGCAAAAACTCTTCGAAAAACGTCGACAGCAACTCTTTGAACAACCGGTCGTGATCGATTCGCGGTTTGGCCACGTTTCCCCTCCTTGCGGCATCGAATTCATCGTATGATATTCGCTCTCCGCGGCCAAACTCCTTCTCCTCCCCCCTACTTTTTTTATGGTATGATCAAACGTCGCACAGGAAATCCTCAAGCAAAGGCTATTTTTATGCTTGTCTGAACCGGCCTGACGCCACAAGTTAACTATAGACGGAAAAAACTTGAGCCAAGAGCGCAAACCGTTCTTCCGTTTGCGCTCCTGTCCGATGAACCCGTTCAGCTCTCATTCAGCCGCTTCATGGTGTGCAGCCTCGTTCAATTCGTCGAATACAGGCTGACGAGCTCATACGTCACCGTCGTCCGACTGTCTTCCCATTCGAGCTTTCTCACGACCGCGACGCCGCTCGCTTCGCTTTGCACCGTCCGGCGCACTTCAAGCGGCACGTCAAGCGGATACAAGCGGTAGCCTTCTTTTTTCAACACAAACACATTTCCTTGAACGCGCTGTTCCTTTCCTTTTGTCACAATGACCGTCTGCAGCTCCATCGGCATGCCCATATGATTCCAACCTCCTTGGCACCCCATCGATTCGTTGGCGGCCGCGCCGCCACCCGAGCGGCGCACGCAGCCGCCCCTCTAGTTGTATCGTATCACATCGTCGGCTGTTGTTTCATCCATTCCGTGAGCCTTTGCACCGTCTCGCGATTGGCTTGCGGCGGAAAATAGTGGGTGAACTCAGGGAAGTACCAAGCCGTGACCGGTTTGCCGAGCTGCTTCAGCCGCCGTTCCAGCCGCCAGGCGTGCTCAATCGAGACGTTCTCATCGCGCTCGCCGTGGATGATGAGCACCGGGGCCTTGAGCCGTTCCAGATGATAGAGCGGCGTGCGGTGCCGGTAGCGCTCCGGGCATTTGTTCGGCGTCCCGCCGATGACGCGCTTCATCATCCGCCGCAAGTCAGGCCGCTCCCAATACGTAAGCTCCATATCCGCCACCCCTCCCCAGACCGCCACCGAACAGACCCCCTCGGCCATTAGGGCGGCATGGAGCGCCATCGCCCCGCCGCGGGAGAAGCCGAACATGTGAACGCGCCCGGGATGGACGAGCGGATGGCGGCGAAGGAGATGAAACCCAGCGAGCGCGTCATAACGGTCTTCACCGGCGAAATCTTCGTTTCCTTCTCCGCCCCCATTGCCGCGATAGAGCGGAGCGAAGACGACAAACCCGTGCGAAGCGAATTGGACAAGGCGCGGCACCCGCACTTGCCCGACGTTTTTGATGCCGCCGCGCAAATACAAAAACCCGTCATAAACGCCTTTTCGCTTCGGCGCCGCTAAAAATCCTTTCACCTTCAGCCCTTGGGACATATAGGTGACAAAGAACACATCGATTCCCGGATGCGGCGACGGAAACCGGTATTGGTCGATGATGTCCCCGTCCATACGCCTGCCTCCTTCCTACGCGAAAACAGATGATGCGAACCACCCGTCATCATCCCCCAACGCCTTCTTTCATTAGGGCAAGTGGGGCTGTCCGACTGCCTCGCTGTTGGTGCATGCCGCCCCTTGGCCGAGCGTCAGCTTGAAAAAGCCCTGGAGCGCGAGGAGCGTCCCGACCGCCGCCCGTTCTCGTTCGACCGCCCATTTTTTCTAGGCATTCACACATTTTGGCTGCGTGCATACGATAAGGTGAAACCACGGTTTACCGCATGCGAACCAAGGGGGTTAACGAACATGAAAAAATGGGCCGTATGGTTATGCTCGCTTCTGCTGCTTTTGCCGCTTTCCGCCTGCACGAATGACGGGGGCCAAAGCGAAAAGCCGCTCCAAAAAGTGCGGCTCGCCGAAGTGACGCACTCGATTTTTTACGCACCACAGTACGTCGCCCTGGCAAAAGGCTTCTTTAAAGAAGAGGGGCTGGATGTCGAACTGACGACGACATGGGGCGGCGACAAAACGATGACGACGCTGCTTTCCGGCGGCGCGGACATCGCCCTTGTCGGCTCGGAAACGTCGATTTACGTCTACAGCCAAGGAACGGACGACCCGGTCATCAACTTTGCCCAACTGACCCAGACGGACGGAACGTTTCTCGTCTCGCGCAAAAAAATCGGCCACTTTACATGGGAGATGTTGAAAGGAAGCACGTTCCTCGGCCAACGGAAAGGCGGCATGCCGCAGATGGTCGGCGAGTTTGTGCTGAAAAAACACGGCATTGACCCGCACAACGATTTGCATCTCATTCAAAACGTCGATTTCGCCAATATCGCCAACGCCTTTGCGAGCGGCACCGGCGATTTCGTCCAGCTGTTTGAGCCAACAGCGAGCATTTTTGAACAAGAAGGGAAAGGCTATATCGTCGCTTCATTCGGCACCGAATCCGGGCGCGTGCCGTACACGTCGTATATGGCAAAACGAAGCTACATGAACGAAAACAAAGACGTGATTGAAAAATTTACGCGCGCGATCTACAAAGCGCAGCAATGGGTCGAATCGCACAGCGCAGCTGAAATTGCCAAAGCCATTCAACCGTACTTTAAGGACACGGACTCGGCCATCATCGAAAAAGTGGTTGAGCGCTACAAAAGCCAAGGGACCTATGCGACCGATCCGATTTTGGATGAAGAAGAATGGAACAACTTGCAAACCATTATGGCCGAAGCCGGCGAGCTGCCGAAGCGCATCGACCTGAATACGCTTGTCGATTCGTCGTTTGCCAAAAAAGCGATGAACGATTGACGAAAGCGGGTGAACGTCATGTTTCTTTCGATCGACCGCCTTTCGCATACGTATTTGACGAAAACGACCGCTGTCACTGCGCTCGATGACGTGTCGCTGTCCGTCGAGAAAGGAGAATTTGTCTCCTTTCTCGGCCCAAGCGGCTGCGGCAAAACGACGCTTTTGTCGATCATCGCTGGGCTGATTGAGCCGACGGAAGGGGCGGTCCACATCGAAGGCCAACCGATTTGGCCGAGCGGAACGGCCGCGCCGGCGGCGCGGCGCGCGGTCGGCTACATGCTTCAGCAAGACTATTTGTTTCCGTGGAAAACGATCGAAGAAAACATCCTTCTCGGGTTGAAAATCACCGACACGCTGACCGCTGACACGAAAGAACGAGCGCTCGCTCTGCTGTCGGAGATCGGCCTAGCCGGCGTCGAGTTGTATTACCCGAGCCAGCTGTCCGGCGGCATGCGCCAGCGCGCGGCGCTCGTGCGCACGTTGGCGACCGACCCGAAGTTGCTTTTGCTTGATGAACCGTTTTCCGCCCTCGATCAACAAACAAAGTTGAAACTGGAAGAACTCGTTTGGAAGACGTTAAAACAATACGAAAAAACAGCGGTGCTCGTCACCCATGACATCGAAGAAGCCATCGCCATGAGCGATCGCATTTTCTTGTTTTCGCCGCGCCCCGGCCGCCTTGTGCGGACGTTTGTCATCCCGAATGAACTGCGCTGCCGCCCGCCGCTTGCCGCCCGCCAGCAGCCATCGTTTCCGGCGCTCTTTCAATCCATTTGGAAGGAGATGGAGGCCCTTGAATCCGCCCAATGAACGCATTGAAGCGCTGCACACAGAATACCTCACCGTCTTGCGCAAAGAACAGCGGATCATCCGCCTTTGGCAGACGGTGCTGCTTGTCGCCTTTTTCGCCGTCTGGGAAGCGGCAAGCCGCTTCCATTGGGTCGATCCCCTTCTATTTAGCTCTCCATCCGCCATCGCCAAGCTGTTTGTCGAAAAAATGAGCGATCACTCTCTATTCGCCCATACATGGGCGACGCTGTTTGAGACCTTGCTTGGATTTTTCATCGGCACAGCCGGCGGGGCGCTGATTGGCGCGCTTCTTTGGTGGTTTCCGCGTCTGGCGAAGACGCTTGATCCGTATTTGGTCGTGTTCAACGCCATGCCAAAAGTCGCCCTCGGGCCGATTTTGATCGTCGCTCTTGGACCGGGATTTACGTCGATTGTCGCCATGGGCGTCGTCATCTCCATCATCATCACGACGATCGTCGTCTATTCGGCGTTCCAAGAGGTCGATCCGAACTATTTGAAAGTATTGCGGACGTTCGGCGCCACCCGCTACCAATGCTTTCAAGAGGCGGTGCTGCCGGCGTCGTTCCCGGCGATCATTTCGACGTTGAAAGTAAACGTCGGCCTCGCTTGGGTCGGCGTCATCACCGGCGAGTTTCTCGTCTCGAAACAAGGGCTTGGGTATTTAATCATTTACGGCTTCCAAGTGTTCAACTTCACGCTTGTGTTGATGAGCCTGCTCATCGTCGCCTTGCTGTCGACCGTTATGTATCAGCTTGTCGCCTTGATCGAGAAAAAATGGGGAAACCGCCGCTAGCGGGACGCCCGCCGAATGTTGCCGGGCGTCTCGTTTCATTCCTGTCGTCCCAATGAGCCGGCATCCGCCGCTTTTGGGAAGCCCATCTTCGGGAGCCGCCGCCGATCGGCGCCCCTTTTCAATCGATCAGCCCGCGCTGTTTCAACTTGGCAAGCGCCAGTGAAAGCACGTCATCTTTCATGAAATAGCTGAAACGCTGATCGGCGCGGATGTCATCCGGCAGCGCCTCAAGCAGCACCGGGCCGTTCGTTTCCAAATACGACCCCCGCTCGACGAGCGCAGCGATGTCGGCAAAATACATGTTTTTCACGATATCCGGCTCCACTTCATATTGGCCGATGTATTCAAGCCGGCCGACGATTCCCCCCGTTTCTTCCATCACTTCGCGGGCCGCGGCTTCCGCCGCTGTTTCCCCTTCTTCCACCTTGCCGCCGGGAAACTCAAGGCCGCGGCGCGGATGATCCGTCAACAGCCATCGCCCGCCATAGCGGCAAATGACCCATACATGCCCGGGGGAGGGGGAAAACGGATGATCCGCAAAGGCCAGCCGAACGCGATGTCCGTAGTAATCGCGAAATTCATGCATCGGACTCTCCCCTTTCCTCTCCCCATTATACAGAAAAACGCCGCTCGACTCGCGGCGTTTACTCTTCTTTTTCGTCAGGAAGGATGCCGAGCGAGCGGATATGCTCCTTCGCCTCCTCGTTGCCGAGGCGGTAAATCATTTCATAAATTTTCGTCAACGTCCGGTCGTAAGCATCGTTTTCCCGATCATAATGGTATTGGATGTACGGCACATGGGTGCGCCAAAACGCCTGCCAGTCGGTCGAATAATTTTGATCAAAATATTCGCGCAGCTGGGTGATTTCCTCATCCGTTGCTTCAATTTGGAAGTCCCACGGCGAAGCGGTTTTCAACTGCGAGATTTCTCCGGTTGCCATCGAGACGTAATACGTCTTTTTTCGTTCGTCTGCCACCTTCGTCCACTCCTTCTTTTGCTCTTTTTGCTTAGTGTGGGGCAATCGGGGAAAAATATGCTTATTTTATTTCATCTTTCAACAGCTCGATCGCCTTGCGCAGCACGGACGGGATCGGAACGCCCGCCCGGCCGGCGTTTTCCACAATCGAGATAAACTCATTGGCGATATAGAAAAAAATGATCGCATCGCGGATTACATGCATGTTCCATCCAATGGCCAAATCGACGAGATGCGATGCTGCCACCAGAACGAAAATCAACAGTTTGCGGATGATGCCGCGAAAGCCGACTTGACTTGACAGCTTGCCTTCGACCGCGCTGGCGGCAATGCCGGTAAGGTAGTCGACAATGACCAAAGCAAGCAAAATCACGACAAATGAGTCCACGCTGCCGACAAACATCGACAGAAACGAACCGAACAGCGACACGGCAACCATCGGGATCGGCTTGTTCACGCTCCCCCCTCCTTGAACATAGGATACGCGTAACTATCGTATGCCCGGAGGGGAGAACGCGGCGCGGCGCATTCCCTAAAAAATCGCCCTTTTTCGACAAAGAAAGGACAAAGCAAAAGGCCGTCCCCCGGCCTGAGGACAGCCTCCTCATTCTTATCGTCCTAAGAACGATTTCAACATCCAGACGTGTTTTTCCAAGCTGCGATGAATGCCAAGCAGCATATCCCCCGTCGTTTCATCGTTCACTTCATCCGCCAGCTGCATGCCTTCTTTCAATTCGCCGATCATCGTTTCAAAGTCACGGACAATCGAAGCCACCATTTGTTCGGCCGTTTCCGTCCCGGCCGCTTCTTTGACGGACGCCTGCTCGAGGCAGTCTTTCATCGTCGCCACGGGCTTGCCGCCCAACGCCAGCAGCCGCTCGGCCAGGGCGTCAATGTGGGTCGCGGCTTCGTTGTACAGCTCTTCGAATTTTTCATGCAGCGTGAAAAACTGCGGCCCGGTGACATACCAATGGTAGTTGTGCAGCTTCACATACAAAACAGTCCAGTTGGCGATTTGCTTGTTGACAAGATCGATCAGTCGAGTTGCCATCGTCTCACTCCTCCTCATGGTTCTCTATACCCAGCTGGCTTGTTGATGAAACATGGGAAACGCACCGATGGATAGCTTCCCCCGATTCCGCCGAAAATATGAACGCCCGACCTGCGGAATATGGTATAATAAAAAGAAAAAGGTGGGCGTCATGATGTACTGGACGTTGGTTGTTTGCCTCATCATCGCCGCTGTCGTTCTCGCGTTGGCGGTCATCACGACTTCCAAAGCGTACACGTACAAACATACGGTCGATCCGCTTCCAAACGAGCGCGGCAGCGAACAACAAGCCGGCCCGAAGCAGCCGCAGTAGCGGCGCGGGGCCGGCTTGTTCATCAACCAAACACCTTTTTCAACTCTTCTTTCTCTTGCGAAAGCCAAAAGCGCATCAGCTGTTTGGCCGCCTCTAGGTCATGCAGCTTCGCTTGGCCGCATTGCCGCTCGGTCGCGGCTGGCACTTCCGTCGCGTCGAGCGCGTCCTTCATGGCTTCTTCCAACAAATCAATGATCTCGTCCACGGTCGGCGAGCCGCTCACGACAAGATAAAACCCAGTTTGGCAGCCCATCGGCGAGATGTCGATAATGTCGAAATGATCATATTTCGCCGCATGTCGGCGCAGCGTATACGCCAACAAATGTTCGAGCGTATGAATCGCGGCCGGGTCCATCGCTTCTTTGTTCGGCTGGCAAAAGCGAATGTCAAACTTATTGACGACGCCGTCGCTGCCGACTTTGTGAACGCCGCAATGCCGAACGTACGGCGCTTTGACCGCGCAATGGTCCAATTCAAAGCTTTCCACCGGTGAAGGCATGTCAATCACTCCTAGGTTATTTATTCTCTTTTTTATCATAACCAAAACGAGGAACGTCCCGCATCTTTTTTGCCTCTCGTTCGGCTTGGCGTCTATGCCCAAAAAGCAAGGCTGGGTCGGCGCCCCCATTCCGAGCGAACGACAGTCGTTTTTCTTGAACAAAAGAACGGTTTGTTCTATTGTAATCATGATGATCACAGAAAGGAGAACTCCACATGGGCCAATGGCTGATTTGGTGCATCCGCTTTTATCAACGCTTCCTTTCTCCGCTCAAGCCGCCGACATGCCGCTTTTATCCGACCTGCTCGAACTACGGCATCGAAGCGATCCGGCGCTTTGGCGCGCTCAAAGGGGGATGGCTGACGGTCAAGCGCATTTTGAAGTGCCACCCGTTCCATCCGGGCGGTTTTGATCCCGTTCCTGAACCATCCCAACACCTGAAAAGAAACAAAATCACTTGATCGCCCTTGCCATTTGCTTCATTTTTTTGTATGATCAATCTTGTTAAATCGTAATGATTACTATTTTCAAAAAAGGAGGCGCAGCAGATGAAAAAAATCCCTGTCACTGTATTAAGCGGTTACTTAGGATCAGGGAAAACGACTTTGCTTCATCATATTTTGCACAATCGCGAAGGGAAAAAAATTGCCGTCATTGTCAACGACATGAGCGAAATCAATGTGGATGCCGAGCTGATTCGGCAAAACGACTTTTTCCGCACCGAGGAAAAGCTTGTGCAAATCCAAAACGGCTGTATTTGCTGCACTTTGAGAGAGGATTTAATCAAAGCCGTCGACCAGCTCGTTGAAAACGGGGAGATCGACTATATTGTCATTGAATCTTCCGGAATTAGTGAGCCGATTCCCGTCGCTCAAACCTTTACTTATTTAGACGAAGAGCTGGGAATCGACTTGTCGAAAAAATGCCGTTTAGACACGATGGTGACGATGGTCGACGCCAACCGTTTTTGGACGGACTTTTCCTCGGGCGAAACCTTGCTTGACCGTCAACAGGCCGTCGATGAAACGGACAGCCGCGAAATTGCGGATTTGCTCATTGAACAAATCGAATTCGCCAATGTCATTGTCGTGAATAAAATCGATCTTGTTTCGCCGGAGGAAGTTCAAAAACTGCAAAAAGTGCTCCAAAAGCTGAATCCGGAAGCCGTCATCATCCCGGCAACTTTCGGCCAAGTGCCGCTTGATTCCATTTTAAACACCCACTTATTTGATTTTGAAAAAGCGAGCCAATCAGCCGGCTGGATCAAAGAGCTGAATGAAGAGCACACACCCGAGACTGAACAATACGGCATCTCTTCCTTTGTTTATCGAAGAAAACGGCCGTTTCATCCGGAACGTTTGATGAATTGGCTTGAAAACTGGCCCACAGAAGTGGTTCGCGCGAAAGGATTTATTTGGCTTGCCTCCTGGAATGACATGTGCGTTCTCCTATCGCAAGCAGGAACATCAATCTCCATCCAAGCAGCGGGACGATGGATGGCTTCCTATCCAGAAGAGGACATAAAACAGCTGTTGCAAGAAGAGGAAGCATGGCGGGAAAAGTGGGATGAGACCTACGGCGATCGCTTGACCGAACTCGTGTTAATCGGTATTGACATGAATGCGGATGACATCGCACGCTCGTTAGATCAATGTTTGCTGACCGATGAGGAGATGAAGGAAGATTGGACGCTGTTTCCCAATCCGTTTCCTTCATTGATTCCTTCGGCCTAAACGGTGATCCTTCATTTTCAAATCGTAATGATTACGATATAATAAATGCGGACATCTTTATTCCAGAAAGGAGTTCAACATGAGAGCATCCATCATTTTGTCTTTCCTTTTGGCGACGAGCGCCTTGCTATACGGCTGTCAATCGAAGCCAGAGGCAAAAGAGGGCCAAACATCGAACGATCAGCTAACGATTTATACAACCGTCTATCCGCTTGAAGACTTTACGAAAAAAATCGGCGGCGACGCTGTGAACGTCAAAAGTGTTTACCCGCCGGGAGTGGAAGCCCATACGTTCGAACCGACAACCAGAACCGTGCAGCAGATTGCCGATGCGGACGCCTTCATTTACATTGGCCACGGGATGGAACCGTTCGCCGAAAAACTGCAGGAAACATTACAAAATGAGCACGTCCGATTTCTCGTTGCCACAAACGGCATCGAATTGCTTGAATCGAACCATGAACAGGAGCATGCGCATGGCGAAGGGCACAAAGACGAACACGGAGAGGGACATGAGGAAGAACATGGCCATGAACACGGAGACAAAGATCCTCACGTATGGCTTGACCCCATCCGATCCATTGCGATCGCCGAGAACATCCGCGATTTGCTGATTGAACTGAAACCTGACAAAAAAGACCTGTTTATGCAAAACTTTGAAACGTTAAAGATGAAACTCGAGCGCCTTGACGGGCAATTCCGTTCAACAGTGGAGAAAGCTCCCAGAAAAGAGATGCTCGTTTCCCATCAAGCCTACGGATATTGGGAAGACCGCTACGGAATCAAACAGCTGAGCGTTTCCGGGCTTTCTCCGAGCAACGAACCATCGCAAAAAGAGCTGACTCAGCTCATCCAGACAGCCAAACAGCATCACATCCGCTATGTCATTTTCGAACAAAATGTTCATCCCAAAACGGCGGAAGTGATTCAGAACGAAATCGGCGCCAAGCCGCTCCGTCTGCATAACTTGGAATCGCTGACCGATGAAGATCGAAAAGCCCACAAAGATTACTTTGCTCTTATGGCCGAGAATCTCCGCGTGCTGCAAAAAGCCCTTTATTAAAATACAACCGCCTGTCTCTTTCGATTCGTGGGCTTTCTCATTTTGTTTCCCGGCTTCGTCTATTTCTGGCGTTTGTTTATGCACGATAAGCGCTATGTACGGCCAAAATAACAAGGAAAAAGGTGTCCCCAACGAGCGTGGGACACCTTCCTTTATGACGTGCGATCTTCTGCCCTGCAGAAAGAAAAGCACCCTTTTCCTCACCCATCACTCTCACTATTGCAGCGAGCGGACATAGGCCGCAATGGCCGCAATTTCTCCCGGCGTCAATGTTTGCACTTCTTTCGTCCGATGGCGCCGGATTGCTTCCTCGATCGTTTTCGCGCTGCCGTCATGCAAATACGGGGCTGTCGCCCATACGCCGCGCAGCGTCGGCGTATCCCACTGTTTGGGCGTCCGCGGGTTTGTGAACCGGGCGCGGGCGTCGCCTTTGGAGGCGCGGTCCTTCGGATTGGCCGTGCCGATATCGTGCAAGTAGGCGGTATTGGCAGTCGTCAATTTCCCGTCCGGCCCGACCGCCTTGACGCTGTCGGTGAAATACTCGCCCCCATGGCAGCTTAAGCAATTCCCTTTCCCGTTAAACAGGCGCTCCCCTTCCTTCGCTTCCGCCGTCAAGCTGCCGTCCGCCTTTCGATACGGGCTTTTCGGCACGGGGAACGAACGCGGGTCGTTCAAGTAGGCGAGAATGGCGTCAAACATATGCTGGACTTTCGGCGGCAGCGGCTTGGACGGGTCGATCGCCGTCATGCCGCCCATCTCGCCTTGCACCGTATGAATGTAGTCGGTAAAATCGTCGCGCGAACCATCCCACATAAACAGCCCGGTTTTCGTCGCCAAAATATTGCTCGGCACGTTGCGCGGCCCTTTCGCCGTCATGAGCGTCAAGCCGTTGATGTCGCCGTCGCTATGGCACGAAGCGCAGCTCATCCAATTGTTTCCTGTAATGTTGATGGCAAACTCGTCGCTGTTGGCGCTGTAAAAGATCGTTTTTCCTTCACGCACGAGCGGGGAGAGCGAATCTTTCGCAATGAGGCGGATCGTGCCGCTCTCCTGCTTCGCTTTCGCATATGGGCTTTTTCCTCCGGTTTTGATCACGGCCAAATCATGGCTCATGGCGTTGTGGACGTAAAGCGTCTTCCCATCCGGCGAAATCGCGATCCCGCGCGGATTGTTGCCGTGGATGCGTCGCAAAATTTGCGTCGCCTTGCCGCCGCGGCGCAAGTCAAAGACGACGAGGTCCTCGCTTCCAGACATGACCGCGTACGCTTTGCCGCCGTCCGGGGAAAACGTCACATCGTACGGATTGGAGACGATGATCGTCTCGTTATGAACATCAGTGACATTGATCGCGGCAAACAGCTCTTTCCGCTCGTCCGGCAACTCAACGTCGTTCGTCACATCAATGACCGAGATGGCCGGAAACACCGTTTCCTCAAATTGGATCGGCGTATCGATGTTCGTCAATAAGTGCGGAATATACGCTTTTTTGCCGTCCGGGGCGATGACGATTTGCTCAAGCGTGTTCGGAATGCCTTGGCTCTTTTTTCGATCGGCTTTGTCCGGCGACGGGGCGAGGGCGATTTCCTTGACCGCCCGCCGTTTCTTTGTGTCAATCACGGTGACTTTAGCCGCCAAATATTGCGTCACGTACAGCTTCCTTCCGTCCGCTGTCAGCGCCAGCGCCCGCGGCCGATCGCCCGCTTGGATGTCTTTGGTCCGCTTCCCGCTCTCAGCGTCAAACACCGAGACCGTGCCCGAGCGGTAGTTGGCGACATATACTTCCTCCCCATCTGGACTGGTGACGATGCCGAACGGCTCGATCCCCGTTTTCCAACGGTCGACGACTGTCCGCTTGTCAAGCGATACGACGTCCACTTCATCATCGTACATGCAGGAAACATACAGCGTCCGTCCATCCGGGCTGAGCGCCAGCTGGCGCGGTTCGCGGCCGACGGGAATTTCCGCTTCCTTCGTTTTGGTTTTCGCGTTGATGATTGTCACTGTATCCACATCGATGTTGGCGGTGTAGACATAGCGCCCGTCGCTGCTTACGGCGATGTTGTCGCCGTGCGCCGGGGCGTGTCTGACCACTTTCGGCTGCTCATGCCATGCCTTTTCGTCCTGACAGCCGGCCAACAGCGCGGCGATCGCCGCGGCGAACCACCATTTTCGCATTTCAATATTCCCCCGTTTTTTCACGAAAATGATAACCATCCTCAATTTTACAAAGAAAAGCGGCGAATCTCAATCGTATTCGCCACTTTCTTTCTGTTATTTGTTGCCGGATCCAACATTGACCTTGACCGTCCGCAACACCGGCGCCACGCCGTATGGGCCGCCGGCCGCCTGCACTTGCGGCACATGGTCGCGGTCAGTGTTGCCCAATTTTTTCCCTTTGATGTAGACATCTCCCGTATCCCAAAACTCGCTTGCCTGCATCCCTTCCTGAAGCGTCGGGCCATCGACGATCCGGTCGTAAAAGTCGACGTAGCGGGAGATGATCGTTTCGCGGTCAAGGGATTTCGCCGTCTCATCCGCTTGGTCGTTGTTCAAGTTTTGCAGCGCCACGCGGAACACCCCCGACAACGCGCCGGCGAGCCACGGGGTGTACTTGTCCTCTGTTTCTCCCGTATGGTACACGTGCCATTTTTGATCCCAAAAATGGCGGTCCATCGCCTCATAAACAAGGCGCGCCGCATCGCGGTACGCTTCGTCTTTCGTCGCCAAAAACGCCGCCGTCAGCCCGCGGATCGCACCAAGCTGGGCAAGAAGCGTCGGCTCGTCTTGATCCGGCCCTTGGCCGATCGTATAGCCGTTGGCGACAAGCCCGTCTTTTCGCATCAAGTTGTGCATGATAAAATCCGCTTGCCGGCGGATGAGCTCAAGCGCCCGCTTTCCTTCCGGCGTGCCAAGCCCTTTGGCGCTCTCTCCGCTCGCATAGCCGACCGGCATCCCGTCAATCGCCCGTTCGAAGATGCGGAGCGCTTCCATTGTATAGCCGGCTTGGAACGTATCGACCCGATTTCCTTGCGTTCGCCCGTCATGTTCTGTCACAAACGCGCCCGCTTTTTCATTGAAATGCATGGCATCGATGTTGCGGAACACTTGCAGCAGCACGTCGCGGTTGACGGAATACGGGTCGTCGGCCACACGGTCGTTGGCTGGATCGGCATCCACATTTTCTTTTGCCGCTTTCGGGAACGGTTTTCCGTCAAACACGGCCAAAAACGCGGGGTTTTGATTTTTGTTTTCCGGCCGCTGGTCGGTCATGCCGAAAAACTCCGCCGCCGGCCATAGCATGAGCCATTGGTCCTCAAGCAAGCTGCGGGGATCTTTGACGACCAACTTCGCGGCATCCGGCGCCAGCTCGCTTCCCCTTTCAGCCACTTCCACCGCGTGCGGCAAATAGACGAATCCTCCGCTTGGGTCGTAACGGCTGCCGGCTGCCTTCGTCAACGCCTGCTGCTTCGCATCATAAAATAAATGGTCACGGATAAAAGCCAGCTTGTTCCATATTTGTTCCGTCAAAATCATCCCTTGCATCCCGTCGGCGGAGCTGACGCCAAGAGCGACGTTCCCGCTTTGATCGTCGTTTGGCGTTTTCGCCTCCACCTCTTCATCGCTGTCTTTTTGATGAAAATTGCCCAAAAAGTCGCCGGCCCAAAGCGCTTGCTTCAAAAAGACACCGCCGTAAGCCGATGGCGTGAGCACTTTGTCCATTTTTCCGCGATCCCAGCGAAGCGATTGGAAATCGACTTGATAGACGGGAACGTATGTACCGTCGTCATTTTCCGCGTACACGTCCGTGTCAACCTTTTGCGCATAATGCGGATCGCCGCCGGCGTACTCGATGAAGGTCGGGAACATGTTGCGGAAAATTTCCTCGCGCGGATAGCCGACGCTGTCCGCAAGCTCATAAAAACGGTCGGCGAGTGCTTCATCGGCTGGCTTATGCCGCTGTTCGGCCCGTTGCTTGGCGATCGGGCCGTTTATGAGATGGAGCCCGAGCCCTGACTTTTCCGTCACCTCATACATGGCTTCTTCGGAATACTCGTATGACTCGATGCCGGCCGTATAGTCAAATTTCGTCGGCTCATCCGGCTTTCTCGCGTCAAGGGTGTCCAAATCAAGCCCGAGCCCTTCCGCCAACGGCTCTCCGGACAGCTCAAATTCGGAATAGGCAAACATATTGCCGGCCGTATCAAAATGATCGTCCGCCACCGGCACGTGCAGGCGCGGCGCTTCCGCTGAACGGCCGTTCTCTTTCTCCCCGACGGCGGAACAGCCGGACGCCAAAAGCAGCGAGGCCGCCGCCGACGTGGCCATGACTTTCCAAGGCATGCGTTTCATGACTTGCTCCCCCATTTTATTTAAAAATAACGATTTTCATTTTCAACCTATTTCATTATACGCCGGCGATCCCCTTCATTCAAGCCGGAATCCGTTCCATCACATTCCACCCGAGAAAGACGCTTTTCATGCCTCTTTTCTCCTTCCCTTAAGCCGGAATCCACTCAATGCGGCGTCCGCCCGTCCATAAAAAGCAGCATTCCAGTTCGTTCGGACAACGTCCGATTGTTTTGCGGCATAAGGACGACGCCGTTTCTTTGCATCGCCGAATGGCTTCCTCTTCCTCACACCACAGCAACACGCGAACCCGGTCGCGGTAAACGATGTACAACTCCCGATCCGCTTCTTCGCCCAATCCGCCGTCCGCCAGCAGCAGCGGCTTGCATGCCGCCTCTTCCATCGAACCGAAAAACTGCAGCAAATGATCCGTCACCTTGGCCAGCACAAGTCCGTAATGCAACGGCGTCGGAAACATCGACAAAGGAAGGAGCGAACGGTGCTGATCAATCAACCGAAACAAGCAAAGCGGCGACCGCAGCGAAGGAGCGGTGTCGCAATACGCTTGAATGACGCGGCGAAGAAACCGGCGCAGCGCATACGGCCAGACATCCAACGTCTCGTGATGGATAGGCACCATGGCTCGCCTCCTGTTTGTTCATGCATGTTTTTCCAGCTGCTCCAATACAGCGTTTATCGAGCTCCATGACCGTTTCGCAAAATAAATAGGCTTGTCTTTGCTTTTCGCCTTCTCTTTCACTTTCTTCGCCAAATTATGGTTCACGTAATCGATCATGACCAATATGGCGTCGACATGCTCCGGAATGTCACGTCTCACCATATTCACTTTTCGTCCATTGAGATGAATGATTTCCCGGAATCCGGAACGCTCCAATTTATCGGTAATATGGCCTAAATGATCGGCTCCGACAACAAGCAGTGATGCCATCACGAAAGCCTCCTTTGCTCGCTTCTTTCTTTTTTATTTTAATTGAGAATGATTTTCTATGTCAATTATAACAAGAGATATTTTCATCATTTTTTGGGGCGATGAGCCCCCGCTTCAACGATGGTAAAGAAGGAAACGCCATTTCTGCGCGAAGTCCTTCTTTTATATTTGGGGCGGCGTGGGAGAACAACCATGATGGAAGCCGCCGATTACCCCTGCTTCCGTTGATCATGGAAGCGGGAGTCTTCTCGGTTAGAGATGGATAAAATGCCTGCAAATGCGTCAAACTATAGAGGCGGGCGATTTCATCACGACAAGGGGGATGACCATGGCGAAAGATGTTCTTTGCGAAGTGCACAACTGCCGTTATTGGGCAGAAGGGAATCGCTGCAGCGCTGAAGCCATTTACGTGGTCAGCCATGCAGGAAAAATGGCGTCTGATTCAACGGAAACAGACTGCAAAACGTTTGTTCCGGCCCATAAAGCATGATGCGAGACCAACGAGGCGCTGCCCGGCCGACCGGGCGGCGCTTGCATCGTTCGAGGGGGATGACGATGGACAAACGCGCTAGCCTCATTCAAGCGCTGCAAACGGAAATGAAGCGGGCCGCTTTAGGAACATACCCAGCTTGCATCGACTCCTTCGCCCGTTTGTGGGATTATGAGTTCGGTTCGTTTGATCAGCTCCCACCTGAGATTGAACGGCTCATCGCCCATCGGGCCGCTGAACTCGGGTGGATGGATGACGTTTGAGGGCCGTCCATTTCGGAACAAACGCCAGGTGGAGCAAAAAACGACGTTGGATGGCCATCCCTATGTTTCCATCTGCGCGATGGAAATCGGCCGTGCAAGGAATGACGTTTGACTGCCGTCCTCCAACAGGGGACAAAGCGGACGGATGAAGCTGGATCGCAGCGGTCTAAAAGCAAGGGCTTCGATTCGGCGAACGCCATGCCTCCCGGTCGGAACGCCGCGGGAATGGCAGCGGCAAAAAGGCAGGAACCTCGACTTAGGCGAGGCCCTGCCTTTTCTGCTTCCGAACAGGTGTTTCTACTCCTATCAAAAGGTTTGTTCCGTTTTTGGAATGAGCCTTTTCAGTTCGCGTCGCAGCAGTTTTTGCGCGGCGTTGCGCGGCAGTTCGTCGACGAAGTAAATGCGGGCCGGCACTTTATATTTCGCCAGCCGCTCGCGGCAAAACGCGCGAAGGGCCGCTTCGTCTGGCGACGCTCCGCGTTTCAGGCGGACGAACGCATACGGCACTTGCCCCCACGTTTCATTCTCGACGCCCGTCACCCCGGCTTCTTCCACATCGGGATGCGACAGCAGCACCGCCTCCACCTCAGCGGGATAGACGTTTTCGCCGCCGGAAATGATCAAGTCAGAACGGCGGTCAAGGACGTACAAAAATCCGTCTTCATCAAGATAGNGACGGAAGTGAAAAACTCCGCCGAAAAACATCGGGATGCGACAGCAGCACCGCCTCCACCTCAGCGGGATAGACGTTTTCGCCGCCGGAAATGATCAAGTCAGAACGGCGGTCAAGGACGTACAAAAATCCGTCTTCATCAAGATAGCCGATATCGCCGGTAAAAAACCAGCCGCCGCGGATCGCTTGCGCCGTCGCTTCCGGGCGTTGCCAATATCCTTTTGTCACATTCGGCCCTTTGACGACAATTTCCCCCGCTTCATGCGGCGCAGCCGGCTTTCCGTCTTTTAGGATGCAAAGCTCCGCCGGAAAAAGCGGCTTGCCGGCCGAACCGAGCTTCGTCAAACTGTATTCCGGCGCGAGTGTTGCGATTTGCGACGCCGTTTCCGTCATCCCGTATGTCTGGTACACCGGGATGCCCTTTTCTTTGCATGCCTCAAGCAGCGGGCGCGGCGCCGGCCCGCCCCCCAGCAGCATGCAGCGGAACGTATCGGGGTAGCGCGCTTCCCCGAGCTCGGCCACCATCCGCTGAAGCATGGCAGCCACGACCGACATGATCGTCACGTCGCCGCGCATGATCCATTCGTTCGCTTCCTTTGGGTCGAATGACGTTTGCAGCCGCATCGGCATGCCATAAATGACGCTGCGCATGGCGATCGACAGGCCGCTGATATGAAACAGCGGCACGGCGGCCAGCCAGCAGTCGCGCTCATGCAAGCCTAAATTGAGCGCCGAACCGACCGCGCTCCACCAATGGTTGCCGTACGTTTGCAAGACGCCTTTCGGAGTGCCGGTCGTCCCGGACGTATACATGATCGTGGCGACTTCCTCCAAATCGCACGTTTCTTTTAAGGAGACGTCCACTTCCGGAAGCGCGGCAACCGCGCCCACAGTCAGAACGCGTCCATCGCCGTCAAGGCTCCCGGCTAGCTCCTCATCGGCGATGGCAAGCCGCGCGCCGCTGTCATCAAGCTGCCAGCCAAGCTCATAGGACGTAAGGCGCACGTTTTGCAGCAGGACGCGGGCGCCGAGAAAAAACAACGCATGGATGATCTCGATCATCTCGATGCGATTTTTCATCAGCAAGGCGACAATATCTCCTTCCTTGACGCCTGCTTGAGCGAGGCGCCGCGCCCAGACGGCAGCCGCTTCATACAATTCGGCAAACGTTTTTGTCCGCCGCCCGTCGCTCACGGCGATTCGCTCCGGGGTTAAAAACGCCCGCTGCTTCAGCCAGTTTGGCATCGTTGTCATCTAGCGTCCTCCTTTCTTGCCCCCTCCTCCGCCGACGGCCAGCGAAAGGATTCCTCCCTTCGGAAAAGCGACAAAAAGCAGCTTGACGCGCCATCAAGCTGCTTCTTCGTTCTCATCACGGGAAGCGCGGGAATTGGCTGAAGTCCGGCTTCCGTTTTTCTTTGAACGCCCGCATTCCTTCCTTCGCCTCTTCGGTCGTGTAGAAGAGAAGCGTCGCGTCGCCGGCGAGCTGTTGGATGCCGGCCAAGCCGTCGGAGTCGGCGTTGAACGCCGCTTTTAAGAAGCGAATGGCCGTCGGGCTTTTTTCCAAAATTTCTTGCGCCCATTTGACCGTTTCTTCTTCAAGCTGCTCAAGCGGCACGACTTTGTTGACCAGCCCCATTTCGAGCGCTTCTTGCGCCGTGTACTGACGGCATAAATACCAAATTTCCCGCGCCTTTTTATGGCCGACGATGCGGGCCAAATAACCGGCGCCATAGCCGCCGTCAAAGCTTCCCACTTTCGGCCCGGTTTGGCCGAAGATGGCGTTGTCCGCGGCGATCGTCAAATCGCATACGACATGAAGCACATGCCCACCGCCGATGGCATAGCCGGCGACCATCGCAATGACCGGCTTCGGAATGACGCGGATGAGCCGCTGCAAATCAAGCACATTGAGGCGCGGAATTTCATCCTCGCCGACATAGCCGCCATGGCCGCGCACTTTTTGGTCCCCGCCCGAGCAAAACGCCTTGCCGCCGGCGCCGGTCAAAATGATGACGCCGATATTCGAATCATCGCGCGCTTTCGTAAACGCATCGATCATCTCGTTCACCGTTTTCGGCCGAAACGCGTTATGTACTTCCGGACGGTTGATCGTAATTTTGGCGATGCCGTTGTACGTTTCGTAAATAATATCCTCATAGTCGTACTGCTTCACCCATTCAAACGGCATTTACACTTCCCCCTTTGTCATGAATTCACTTACTATTTTAGCAAAAATGCCGGGCTGTTCCACGTGAATTGCATGTCCGGCTCCTTTTACACAGATAAGTTCGCTGTTGGGCAGCCGCTCGTGCATTTGGGCGGCGATGCGGCAAAACTTCTCATCGCGCTCCCCGCAAACAAGGAGCACAGGCATGGCAAGTTCGCCAAGCCGTTCCCAAAACGACGGCTGCACGCCGGTCCCCATCCCGCGCAAACTGTTGGCAAGCCCCGTTGCCGTATGGCGGAGCCGCTCGCGGCGAATCGCCGCTCGCACCGGATCCGGGAGCGTCTGCTGAGTGGCAAACAGCGGGATTTTTTCCCAATCATCGACAAAAGCACGGACGCCTTCCGTTTCGATCTTTCGCGCCAACGCCTCATCCGCTTCCCGCCGCGCGCGCCGCTCCTCCTCTGTCTCCAAGCCGGGCGAACTGCTTTCCAGCACTAAGCGGCGAACGCGGCGCGGATGCCAAACGGCGAACGCCAACGCGAGCCGGCCGCCCATCGAGTAGCCGAGCACGTTCACTTGTTCGACGCCCCATTCGTCAAGGAGCGCCGCCAAGTCAGCCGCCTCGTGTTCGATCCGATACCGTCGGGCGTCCTTTGGCGCCTCGGTCCGCCCATGGCCCAACAAGTCGACGGCCATCACACGGAAGTCCGGCCAAAACGGGGCGAGCGGCCGCCACGTGTCCGCGCTGCCCGTAAACCCGTGAAGCAACAGAAGCGGCTCTCCTTCTCCGTATTGTTCCACATGGTAACAAACCCCATTCACCATCATGGTCATGCCAATCCTCTTCATTCGAGACATTTCGCGATTTCCCGAGCAACCTCGTTCCACAACAATCGATGCATTCGGACATTTTCCGCGCGCGACGTGCGCACTTCAATGACATGAAGCCCGCCTGACGACAGCGATTCCGATACATGGCGGCGGAACTCCGCCCAATTGTGCGGCACCGTATGGCGGCCGCCGTACATCTCGACGGCGTGGGCAAACGACAAATCCGTCGGCGTGCCAAACAGCGTTTCAAACGCCCCTTTATGGCGCGCCTGCGGCAAAAACGAGAAAATGCCGCCGCCGTTGTTGTTCAACAACACAATGGTAGCTGACAACGAATGCATCTTCGCCGCCAACAAGCCATTTACATCGTGGTAAAACGACAAGTCGCCGATCACCAGCACAAGCGGGTTCGCGGCAACGCTTGCGCCCAAGGCGCTCGAGACGACTCCGTCAATGCCGTTGGCGCCGCGGTTGGCCAAAACGCGAAGCGGCTTGTCCGTCGCAAAGAGAAACGTATCCGCATCGCGAATCGGCATGCTGTTGCCGACAAACAGCGCCGCCCCGGCTGGAAGCAAATCGGCAAGCTCCGTAAACACTTTCCCTTCAAACCATTCTTCTTTTGGCAGATGGCGCTCAAGCGCCGCGCGGGCGATCGCGTTCATCTCTAGCCATATCGCCGACCACGCGCTTTTGTTTTCTTTCGGTTTCGCCCATTCAAGAAGCTGGCGGCAAAGAATCAGTTCATCACTCTGAACGAAGCTGTCCGCGGACAACGTTGGATCGCGCCAGCCGCCGTCGTCGACAACAATTTGACGAATCGCGCGATGGCGCTTGAGCCATAAAAAGAGCGGCTTCGACACCGGCATGGCGCCGAACCGAAGCACCACATCCGGCACAAGCTTGGAAGCGGCGGTTTCCTCCCGCAATATGGCATCATAGCTGTCCAGCACGTACGTTTTGTCATGCGTACCGGCGCGCAACTGGGAAAGCGGATCGGCCAAAATCGGAAAATCAAGCGCCCGCGCCAACTCGGTGACCGCCTCGGCAAACCCAGGGCGATCGAGCGGCCCGCAGACGATCAACCCGCGTTCCGCCGCCGACAGCTGCTCATACAGCGCCGATACGCTTTCTTGCGGCAGCGCTGGGCGGCCGTGCCACACTTGCGGCGCTCTCGAAACAGACCGCACCCGCTCCCAAACCGCCTCATCGATATGCGGGACAAGCGGCTCGCGAAACGGCGCGTTCACATGCACAGGCCCGCACGGTGCACCGGCGGCCGTTTGGACGGCTCTTGCCGCCATCGTCCGCGCGTATCGCAGCATATCATCCGCCTCTTCCGGCAGCGCCAAGTCCACAAACCACTTGGCGTAGCGTCCGTATAAGTGCAGCTGATCAATCGCCTGCGGCGCCCCGACATCGCGCAGTTCATGCGGCCGGTCGGCCGTCAGCACCACGAGCGGCACGCGCGAATAGTATGCCTCGACAACCGCGGGCCCATAGTTGGCCGCCGCCGTTCCGGACGTGCATACGAGCGCGACCGGACGCTGCTTCGCTTTCGCCAAGCCGAGGGCGAAAAACGCGGCCGACCGCTCATCGATATTCATATATAGTCGAAGGCCAGGGTGGGCCGCCATCGCCATCGCAAGCGGCGTCGAGCGCGAACCGGGGCTGATCACCGCCTCCGTCACCCCGGCCTGCGCCAATCCGTCCACCAATGCCGCTGCATAAACAGACAAGGCATCAGCCATCGTTCATCACTCCCAACGCCGATAACATCGGGGCCATTTTCACATTTGTCTCTTCATATTCGCTGTTTGGGTCGGAATCGGCGACAATGCCGCAGCCGGCAAACAGCATGGCTTCCTTCCCGGCGAGCAAGGCGGAGCGAATGGCGACCGCCCATTCCCCATTGCCTTCGCCATCCACCCAGCCGATCGGCGCTGCATACCATCCGCGGTCAAGCGGCTCAAGGGCGCGGATCACCTCCAGCGCTCGATCGCGCGGCGTTCCGCCGAGCGCGGGTGTCGGATGCATCATTTCCACTAAGCGGAGCACCGAGCGCTCGCGGCAGCCACGGCCGACAACCGGAGTGCATAAATGCTGGATGTGCGGCAGCTTGAGCAGCTGCGGTGCGGGCGGCATCTCGACCGTCTCGCAGACGGAAGAAAACAAGCGGCCGATCATTTGCACAACAAACTGATGTTCTTCGTTGTTTTTTCGATCTGCCCGCAGCCAAGCGCCAAGCCGCTCGTCTTCCTCCATATCGGCCCCGCGGCGCACCGATCCGGCGAGGCAAACCGACCGGCACATTTAAAATTCTGCCGAAAANAGAAAACAAGCGGCCGATCATTTGCACAACAAACTGATGTTCTTCGTTGTTTTTTCGATCTGCCCGCAGCCAAGCGCCAAGCCGCTCGTCTTCCTCCATATCGGCCCCGCGGCGCACCGATCCGGCGAGGCAAACCGACCGGCACATTTTCCCTTCTTTTTGGACAAGCTGCTCAGGGGAAGCCCCGATAAAACAGCGGCCGTCCTGTTCAAACGCAAAAATGTAAGCAAACGGCTGCTGCTCGCGAAGCCGCTGGAGTACGGCCGCGGCATCCACCGTTTTGGCAAACGCCAGGCGCCGAGCGCGGGCGAGCACCACCTTGTCCAACGCCCCCGCCCGAATCGAGGCGATCGCTTCGCGAACAGCCGCCAACCATCGTTCTTTCTCTTCTTCTTCGTCTGACACAAGGCGCGGAAGCCGCTTTGGAGCGGCCATGGGGTCGCTGATCCGCTCAAGCAAGCGCCCGACCCGCTCCCAGTCCCGTCCTCTTTTGTCCGTTGGGACGGTGACGGTCAACGTCGTTTTGCCGTTTCTTACGGCAAGAAGCGCGGCCGGCGCCACGAGCTTCCCGGCCGGAAAGCCGCGCCACATGTCGGTGCCCGGCCGATAGGGGTCAAACGAAAATCCGCCAAACAATAACGGCGGCGCATCGGCCGCGCCGTATGGCTCCATCTCCTTCTTCCATCGGCGCCGGCCCGCTTCCACGTCATCAAACCGGCTGTCGGCCTTCTCCGTTTCGATCGCATAAACGGAGCCGAGGCCGACCAATATCGTGCCTCCGGTTCGATCCGCCCAAAAAAACCGTTCGCGGAAGCCGCATGACGGCCCTTGCATAAAAAAAGAAACCGGATCAACGCCCTCCCACGGTTCCGCCCAGCTGACAAACGGCCGCCCTGCATTCACCGCCAATCTATGCAATTGTTGCTGCAGGTGATGTCGAAATCCAATCGCCACGTTCCTCACGCTTTCTGTCGTAAAATTCCCCCTCCATCCCCACTTCCCATTATAATATAATAGGAAATCATTTATCTATCGGGAAGGGTTGACATGCTTTCAACGTTTGCCTACACTTATTTTGGACATAAACGAATGACATTTTCACAGAATCTAAGGGGAATGAATATGCAATCATTCACACATATGGACCATCGCCCGCCGGCGCGCCGCGACTGGCGCGTCTTTTGGCGGCTGACGCGCCCGCATACGCTGACGGCGGCATTTGTGCCCGTATGCGTCGGCACGGTGCTGGCGCTTGGCGAAACATCGATCGATTGGCTGCTGTTTGCCGCGATGATGATCGCCTCTTTGTTGATTCAGGCGGCGACGAACATGTTCAACGAATACTACGATTATCAACGCGGCCTCGATTCACCGGAGTCGGTCGGCATCGGCGGCGCCATCGTCCGCGACGGCCTCAAGCCGAAAACGGTGCTGGCGTTGGCGTTTGGCTGTCTTGGGTTGGCTATGCTCATCGGCATCTACATTTGCGCCGAAAGCAGTTGGTGGCTCGCCGTTGTCGGAACGATTTGCATGGCGGCCGGTTATTTTTACACCGGAGGGCCGGTTCCGATCGCCTATACGCCGTTTGGCGAACTGGCGGCTGGGTTTTTTATGGGCTTTGTCATCATTTTGATTTCATTTTTCATCCAAACGGGCTATATCAGCGGCGGCGCCGTGCTCACCGCCATTCCGATCGCGATTTTGGTCGGCGCCATTTTGCTGGCGAACAATATTCGCGACTTGGACGGCGACCGTGAAAAAGGGCGAAAGACGCTCGCCATTTTGATTGGCCGCGATTGGGCCATCCGCCTGCTCGCTGCCATGTTCGCCGTTGCCTTTCTTTGGACGGCCGCGCTTGCGGTGTTTCAGATCGTGCCGTTTTGGGCGCTGCTCGCTTTATTGAGCATTCCAAAAGCAATCGCCGCGACGCGCGGATTTATCGGCAAAATCAAGCCGATCGAGATGATGCCGGCCATGAAGGCGACGGCGCAAACGAATACACAGTTCGGCTTTTTGCTCGCCGCTGGCTTGCTCATTGCCCATTGGCTGTAACACGGTCAACATGACCGTGTTTTTTTTTTGATTTTCGCCCATACTACACCATATAGACGCTACTGCGAAGGAAGGGATTGCGACTGATGCTGACGAACGAACAGCTTGCCGCCCTCCGCTCAAGACTGCTCGACATGAAACGGGAGACGGAAGACCGGCTGAAGCAAAACGACCATTTCGGCATGATCCGCAGCCACGCCCACGATGCGGTCGGTGAGCTGGCGAGCTACGACAACCATCCGGCCGATGAGGCGACAGAGCTGTATGAGCGGGAAAAAGATCTCGCCCTAAAGGAGCATGCCGAGCGCGAAGTTCGCGAGATTGAACGGGCGCTTGGCGCCATCGCCGACGGCACATACGGAACGTGCCGCGTATGCGGCCGGCCGATCCCATACGAACGGCTCGAGGCGCTGCCGACAACACTCTACTGCCGCGAGCACAGCCCGGATCAAACGGTGTCGCAAAAGCGGCCGCTTGAAGAGGGCGTGCTTATGCCGCCGTTTGGCAAATTCGATTTCGATGACCGCGCGGAATCGGTCGCTTACGACGCGGAAGATGCATGGCAGGAAGCAGCCCGCTACGGCACATCCGACACCCCTTCGGACCTTGGCAAAAACGTCGATTCCTACAGCGAAGTGTATGCCGAGTCGGAAGAGAACGTCGGCTATGTCGAAGACTTGGAAAATTTCGCGGCCGTCGATTTGCATGGCAGACACGTACGTGTGTACCCGACGCGGGAGCATGAGCTGCTGGAAAACATATTGGATGACGAAGGCATCATGTCGAACATCGGCGATTTGCCGGCGTATGAAAANAAACGTCGATTCCTACAGCGAAGTGTATGCCGAGTCGGAAGAGAACGTCGGCTATGTCGAAGACTTGGAAAATTTCGCGGCCGTCGATTTGCATGGCAGACACGTACGTGTGTACCCGACGCGGGAGCATGAGCTGCTGGAAAACATATTGGATGACGAAGGCATCATGTCGAACATCGGCGATTTGCCGGCGTATGAAAAAGACCCGTATACATCGACAGACAGCTACCGCCGGTACGATGAAAGACCGTCCCAGCAGCATTTTGGGGAAACAACTCCATGAAAAAGGCCATCGGCAAGATGGTCTTTTTTGTGAAACGGGCCGATGCCGTTTTCCGTAGTACAGAGCAGAACGTCATATGATCCGAATGGAGGCGAAATGATGAACGCACATGAGATCGATTACCGGCTGTACGGCGATGACATGCAGTTTGTCGAAATTGCCGCCCCGAGCGCCGGCGGACGGTCGGTCGGCGAAGGCAGCATCCTCGGCGGCATCGGCGACTGGCTCGACGGCGACGACTAAGCGAGAAAGGGCGCTCCGGCCAAACGGAACGCCCTTTTGCTTTTCTGCCTTCCCCCTCGAAATTCCCTAAAAGGACGATGATTGAATGAAAAAGCAGCCCAAAAATGTCCTTTCCTAAGTTGAGAAACGTTCCCCCGACGGCAAAAGACCCCAAATTTCGGCGGCGTATTCCGCTACGGTCCGATCGCTGGCGAAACGGCCGGAATGGGCGATGTTGACGGCGCTCATCCGCCACCAGCGCGCCGGATCGCGGTAAGCGGCCTCAACCCGCTCGTGCGCCTCGGCGTAGGCGGCAAAGTCGCGCAGCACAAAATATTCGTCGTTTTGCGCCAGCAGCGAGTCGTAAATCGGCTCAAAGTAGTCGCCGACATCAGGGAAAAAGCCGTTGATGAGCTGGTCGACAACTTGCTTGATCCGTTTGTCATGATGGTAATACTCATGCGCCCGATAGCCTCCGTGTTCGTAGTAGCGGAGCACTTCATCGGCCGTCAGTCCGAACAAAAACATGTTGTCCTCCCCGACGGCTTCCGCGATTTCGACGTTCGCTCCATCCAGCGTGCCAAGCGTAACGGCGCCGTTCATCATAAACTTCATGTTGCCCGTCCCGGACGCTTCTTTGCTGGCTGTTGAGATTTGCTCGCTCACATCGGCGGCCGGAATGATTTCTTCCGCGAGCGATACGCGGTAATTTTCCAAAAAAATGACCTTCAGTTGCTCGTTCGTCCGTTTATCGTTGTTCACCTGATCCGCCACCGAATGGATGAGCTTGATGATCCGCTTGGCGTAGTAATAGCCTGGCGACGCTTTCGCTCCGAAAATGAACGTGCGCGGGTGGATCGAAACATACGGGTCTTCTTTCAGCCGATTGTATAAATGCATAATGTGCAAAACGTTTAACAACTGCCGTTTATAAGCGTGCAGCCGCTTCACTTGCACGTCAAAAATGGACGATTCGTCCACGCGAATCCCGGTTTTTTCGTAAATGCGGGCGGCGAGCCTCGCCTTCCGCTGCTGTTTGACCGCAGCCAACGCCTGCTGAAACGCCGGATCGGAAGCATAAGACTTCAGCTCAATCAATGCTTCCGGCTCGCGGATCCAGCGCGGACCAATCGTTTCCGTAATCAACGCCGACAGCTCCGGGTTCGCCTTTAACAGCCAGCGACGATGCGTCACCCCGTTCGTTTTGTTGTTGAACTTGTGCGGCGCCCATTCGTAAAACAAGCGCATTTCCCGCTGTTTCAATATGTCCGTATGCAGTTTCGCCACACCGTTGACGCTATGGCTCGCAACAACGGCCAAGTGCGCCATTTTCACCATCCCGTGGGCGACGATGGCCATTTGTTCAATCCGCCTCCAATCGCCGGGATAACGTTCCCACAGCTCGCGGCAAAACCGTTCGTTGATTTCCTCGACGATCATATAAATGCGCGGCAACAGCGGCTGAAACAGACGAATCGGCCATTTCTCCAGCGCTTCCGCCAGCGTCGTATGATTCGTGTACGCGATCGTATGGGTCGTAATGTGCCAAGCCTCTTCCCAGCTCATCCCTTCCTCATCGAGCAAAATGCGCATCAACTCCGGAATCGCAAGCGCGGGGTGCGTGTCGTTGATATGAATGGCGACATATTCATGGAGGCGGCGCAAGCTCCCGTGCTGGCGGCGATGGGCGCGAGTGATGCTGCCGAGGCTGGCGGCGGCGAGAAAATACTGCTGCTTTAACCGCAGCAGTTTGCCTTCATCGTGCGTATCGTCCGGGTACAAAAACTCCGAAATGGCTTCCGTCTCCCGTTTGTACTTCATCACATCTTTATGAAGCGGGAACGTTTTCGCCGGCTCGGCGCTCCAAAGCCTGAGCGTGTTGACCGTGTTCGTCCCGAAGCCGATGACCGGCATATCGTACGGCACAGCCATCACGTTTTCGCTGTCGACATGGCGGAACACAAGACGGCCGTTTTGTTCCGACACCTCGACCCTTCCCCAGAAGCGAACTTCGACCGCCAGCTCTTCTTTCCGGATTTCCCAAACGTTCCCGTTTCGCAGCCATTGCTCCGGCAGCTCGACTTGATAGCCGTCAACGATTTTTTGATCAAACAGCCCGTGTTTATAGCGAATGCCGTGGCCGTGGCCCGGCAAATTCAATGTGGCGAGCGAGTCAAGAAAACAGGCGGCGAGCCGCCCGAGCCCGCCATTGCCAAGCCCAGCGTCCGCCTCGCTCTCCTCGACGTCTTCGAGGCGGATGCCGAGCTCGCGAAGCCCCTCTTCGACCATCGGGCGGACACCGAGGTTTAACAAGTTGCTTCCGAGCAAACGGCCGAGCAAAAACTCGATCGACAAATAGTACACCTGCTTCCGCCGCTCCGCCCGGCAGCGCTCGTTCGTCGCGATCCAATGGCGGCTGATATGTTCGCGCACCATATGGCCAAGGACATGATAATGATCGCGCGCCGTCGACTCCGCAAACGGTTTGCCGCACAACGCCTCGACCCGCGTCACAAACGCCCGTTGAAACGTTTCTTTATCCGCGAACAAGCGCGTCTTCCCCCTTTTTGTTCAGCTGTTCGTACGCTTTTCGATACTCCCTCGCCGACCGGCGCCAGCTGTAATCGCCGCGCATCGCCCGCTCCATGAGCCGCTCCCAGACAGACGGCTGGCGGTAAAACGACAGCGCCCGGCGGATCGTGTACAACATGTCGTGGGCGTTAAAGTTCGTAAAGCTGAACCCGTTCCCTTCTCCTGTGAATTCATTGTACGATTGCACCGTATCGTTCAGCCCGCCCGTTTCCCGAACGATCGGAATCGTCCCATACCGAAGCGCGATCATTTGGCTCAGCCCGCACGGTTCAAACAACGACGGCATTAAAAACAAGTCCGCGCCCGCATAAATTTGATGGGCGAGCGGTTCGTGAAAGCCGATGTACACCCCGACTTTGTCCGGATAGGCCGCCGCCATTTGCGAGAAAAACTGTTCAAACCGCCAATCCCCCGTTCCAAGCACAACAAGCTGCATCTCTTCCTGCATCAAATCATGAAAGACGCACGTGACTAAATCGAGCCCTTTTTGCGCCGTCATTCGCGTCACCATTGCGACAACGGGTGCATCATCCCGCTCTGGCAGACCAAACCGCCGCTGCAAAGCGCGCTTGTTGAGTTTTTTTCTTTCCCGCGTATGTACGCTATAGGTCGCCGCTAAAAACGGATCGGTTTCCGGGTTGTAAAACTCGTCGTCAATGCCGTTTAAAATGCCAAGCAAATCATCCCGCCGCGCCCGCAACAGCCCGTCAAGCCGCTCGCCGTAATAGGCGGTCTGAATCTCTTCTTTGTACGTCGGGCTGACCGTCGTAATCAAATCGGAGGCGACAAGAGCCCCTTTCATAAAGCTGACGCTTCCGTAAAACTCGAGATGGTCGACGGTGAAATACCGTCCGTCCAAATTCAACAAATCCTCTAAAATCCCGCGCGGAAACAGCCCTTGAAACTGCAAGTTGTGAATCGTAAAGATAGTGCGGATATCCGCATAAAACGGATCATGACGGTATTGCTCGCGCAAGAAAAACGGAATCATGCCGGTGTGCCAGTCATGGCAATGAATGATGTCGGGCTGAAACGAAATCGCCGGAAGCGCGTCCAGCACCGCCCGGCAAAAATAGGCGAACCGCTCGCCGTCGTCACCATGGCCGTACAGCTGCGGCCGTTTGAAATAGTATTCGTTGTCGATCAAGTAATAGACGACCCCGTCATGCTCGAGCTTCTCAACGCCGCAATACTGGCGGCGCCACCCGACCGGCACGACGAGCTCCGCCACTTTGCCCATTCGTTCTTTCCACTTTAGAGCAATCGTTTCATACTTTGGCATCATAACACGGACGTCCACGCCGAGCCGGCGCAGCTCTTTCGGCAGCGCGCCGGCGACGTCAGCCAATCCTCCCGATTTGACAAACGGGGCGCATTCTGATACGGCAAACAGCACGTTCATCGATTCACGACCTCCCCTTGCACCGTTCCTTTGCGAACGACAAACGGCCGCTCCGCTGTCCCTTGCAAAACGACCCCCGGTTCGATTTTCGCGTCTTTGTCGACGATGACGCCATCAAGCACACAACCATCGCCGATTTGGCATTTTTGCATAATGATGCTGTTCTTCACAACGGCTCCTTTGCCGATTTTCACGGAACGAAACAAGATGCTGTTTTCCACCGTTCCTTCAATGACGCAGCCGTTGGCGATCATCGAGCGCTTCACATTCCCTTCCCGCCGGTATTTCGTCGGCGGCTCGTCTTTCACTTTCGTATAAATCGGCCGCGATGGAAGAAAAAGCTGCTCCCAAACACTGCGGTCAAGAAGCTCCATGCTCGCGCGGAAATAGCGGGCGAGCGAATCGATGACGGCCGCATACCCGCTGTATTCATAGTCGCAAATGGACAGCGAATGACAGTTATCGCAGACGACATCGACGATGCTTCGATAGCCGCGGTTTTTATAATTGGCAATGAAATCAAGCAGAAGAGACGTCTCCAACACGTACATCTCCAGCGGCTCGCCGCGATGGCAAATTCGCGTCACATCGCAGCCGCGTTCGATATGGCGCTCGAGGACGGCGTCAAAGTCGATGTTGCACACCGTGTAGCTATTGACGATGACCGCATACTTTTGCCGACTCCGCAAAAAATAGTCGATATGCTGCTCAAAATGGGCAAACGCCCCGACCCGGCGCTCACCGGAAAACAACAAGTCCGGCGATGGGAAGAAAAACAATCCGTCCCGCTTTCGGTTTAAATCCCAATTCTTCCCTGATCCTAAATGGTCCATCAGCGACCGATATTGGTATTTCGGAAAAATCGCGACGCTTTCAATGCCGGAGTTGACCATGCTTGAAAGCACGAAATCAATGAGCCGATACCGCCCGGCAAACGGCACCGCTGCGATTGAGCGTTGCTCGACAAGCGGCGCCATTGCCTCCATATACGTGGTCGCGTCGATGACGCCCAACATCATGTTGTTGTTCATTGTGCTCCATCCTTCCTTGCGGTGTCCTTATTCCGTTGCTTGATCCACTCGGTCGTTACGAGCACGACGTCATCATCAGCATCGCCCGGGCTCACAGTCGAATGCGGCGGGATGACGATCTCCGGAGTGACGATCGCTCGCTCGACATACGCTCCTTCACCAACTGTTGCCCCTGGCATAATGACGGATTCTTTCACAACCGCTCCCTTGCCGATGCAGACGCCTTGAAACAGCACCGAGCGCTCCACCGTTCCTTCCACGACGCATCCCTCATTGATGAGAGAATCGCTCACTTCCGCCTCGGGAGCGATGTATTGCGGCGGCTGGTTCGGGTTGACCGAATAAATGCGCCACGAGCGATCAAACAAGTCAAGTTCATTGTGTTCATCGAGCAAATCCATGTTGGCTTCCCACAAGCTTTTGACGGTGCCGACATCTTTCCAATAGCCTTTGAACGGATAGGCCACGAGCCGCTTGTTCTCCCGAAGCAGCCGCGGAATCACATCTTTGCCGAAGTCGTGCGACGAATGCGGATCGGCGTTGTCGATTTGCAAATACTCCCTCAATAACGGCCAATTGAAAATGTAAATGCCCATCGATGCCAAATTGCTTTTCGGATTGGCCGGCTTTTCGGCAAATTCGACAATTTCCATGTTTTCATTCGTGTTCATAATGCCGAATCGGCTCGCCTCTTCCCACGGCACTTCAATAACGGAAATCGTTGCATCCGCCTGTTTGGCGATATGGTAGTCGAGCATCTGCTGGTAATCCATCTTGTAAATATGATCGCCAGACAGCACGAGAACGTAATCCGGGTCGTATTGTTCAATATAATTCATATTTTGATAAATGGCGTTCGCTGTGCCTTCGTACCATTTGACGCCGGAAGAGGCGGAGTAAGGGGGAAGGACGGTGACGCCCCCGTTTCTTCGATCTAAATCCCATGCGCTTCCGATGCCGATGTACGAGTGCAAAAGAAGCGGCTGATATTGGGTCAACACCCCGACTGTGTCAATGCCCGAGTTCGTGCAATTGCTCAACGTAAAATCAATGATCCGGTACTTCCCCCCAAACGGCACGGCTGGTTTCGCGATGTTTTTCGTCAGCGAGCGAAGCCGGCTTCCTTGCCCGCCGGCCAATAACATGGCGATGCACTTCTTCTTCATTCTGCTTTCTCTCCCCTCGTTTTTGCACTGGCCGCAAAATGGAAATGCCAAACGGCGGAATCGTCATGCGCACATGGTACGGTTTTCCATGAAACGGCTCACTGAAAGCGGGAAGCCGCTTCCCGTTGACATGTCCCGAACCGCCAAACTCCGCTGCATCGCTGTTAAGCACTTCGCGGTACGGCGCCAAAAGCGGCACGCCGACTTTGTAATCGTCATACGCCTGATTTGTGAAATTACAAACAATGACCAGCACATCACCTTCTTTTTTCCCCCGGCGGATGAATGAAAAAATGCTTTGCTCGGCATTATGAACGTCAATCCATTCAAACCCTCTCGGATCATGATCAAGCTCGTAAAACGGCTTATACCGTTTATAGCAGGCGATCAGCTGCTTCACATATTCGTCCATTTTCCGGTGCAATTCAAAATCGAACAGCACCCAGTCCAGCTCCTCGGCAAACTTCCATTCATCAAACTGGGCAAACTCACTGCCCATAAACAGCAGCTTTTTCCCAGGGTGGGCCATCATGTACCCATACAATAGGCGCAGCTGGGCGAACTTCTCTTCGTACGACCCAGGCATTTTATTGAGCAGCGATTTTTTGCCATGCACAACTTCATCATGGGAAAATGGCAAAATGAAATTTTCCGAATACGCATAAAGGAGGGAAAAACTGACTTGGTTATGGGCGTATTTCCGCTCATGCGGCGGCGTTTCCATATACTTCAGCATGTCGTTCATCCAGCCCATGTTCCACTTGTAGTTAAACCCAAGGCCGCCATCGTACGTCGGCGCGGTCACCCGAGGCCAGTCGGTCGAATCTTCAGCGATCATCCAGACGTTCGGGTCATAGGCAAACACCGCCTCATTCAACTGGCGCAAAAACTCGACCGCATACGGATTTTCATAGAGCCGGTCGTTGTTCGGCCAATAAAGCATATTGGCGACCGCATCGACGCGAAACCCGTCCACATGGTAATACTCCAGCCAAAACAACGCATTGGAGATCAGAAAACTGCGCACTTCCGGCTTGCCCAAGTCAAAATTCGCCGTCCCCCAGACGTAATTTTCTCGGTCTTTTTCATTCGCGTATTCATACGTCGGCGCGCCGTCAAACATGTACAGCCCGTGGGCGTCCTTGCAAAAATGCCCCGGCACCCAGTCGATGATGACGCCAAGCCCCGCTTGATGGCAGCGGTCGACGAAATACATGAAATCGTGCGGCGTGCCATAGCGGCTTGTCACCGAATAATAGCCGGTCCCTTGATATCCCCACGAACGATCGAGCGGATGCTCGACAAGCGGAAGCAGCTCAATGTGCGTAAATCCGCGCTCCAGCACGTACGGAATGAGTTCGTCGGCCATCTCACGGTACGTATAAAAGCGGCCGTCCGGTTTCTTTTTCCACGAACCGAAATGAAGTTCATAAATGACCATCGGTTGGTCATAAATCCGCTTTCGCCGTTTCTTCCGCTGCCAAGGTGAATCATTCCACTCGTATCCTTTCAAATCGTAGACAATCGAGGCGGTATGAGGGCGCAATTCGGAGTAAAAGGCGTACGGGTCGGCTTTCAACAGAACACGGCCATCCGGTGTGATGATCTCATATTTATAGAGATGCCCTTCCAAGTTTTCTGGAACAACGATCGTCCATACCCCTTCGTCGTTCACCTTCGTCAGGGGGGAATTCGTCCCATTCCAATCGTTGAAACTGCCGACAAGACGGACTTCCCGCGCATGGGGCGCCCACACGCAAAAGCGAGTGCCGACCGCTCCGCCGCCGCGGATGACATGAGCGCCGAACAGCTCATAACTTTGATACAAACGGCCTTCATGAAACAAATACACTTCTAAATCTGTCGGATTCGCCGCAATCAAGCTGGATCGCATCCTTTCCGAAGCAAAATGATGGCCATACACAGCATTGATTCCTATTCGCCAACAGAAGGCTTTATTCCTTGAATGCTTCGTCTATATTTTTAGACAAATTCCAACAACCGCTGTTTCTGGCTGTCGAAATTTCATTTGCACACAGGCGGATTTTTATATTATAATATATACAAGTTGATAATTATTATAAATAATGGAGGTGCATTATGGCTCCAACACTGTACGATTTTCACCATCTCCCGCACGTCAAAACGCAAAATGAATCGAAAAAAGCGCTCTGGGTGACGCTTTTGTTGACCATGTTTTTCACCGCCGTCGAAATCATTGGCGGACTGATTTCCAACTCACTCGCCCTCTTGTCCGATTCGGCCCATATGGCATCCGATGTACTGGCGCTTGGCTTAAGCATGGTCGCCCTCTACATGGCGACGCGCCCGCCGAACCGTCGGTTTACGTTCGGCTTTTTGCGGTTTGAAATCATCACATCGTTTTTGAATGGGCTGACGTTGGCCGTCATTGCGCTGTGGATTTTATGGGAAGGCATTCAGCGTTTTCTCCATCCTGAACCGATCAACTTTCGCCTCATGCTCGGGATCGCAGCGATCGGCCTCGTCGTCAACTTGACGTTGACCATCGTCTTAAGCCGGAGCACGAAAGAGGAAGACAACTTGAACGTTCAGAGCGCCCTTTGGCATTTCATCGGCGACTTGATTAGCTCGATCGGCGTCATCGTTTCCGCGCTGCTCATTTACTTCACCGGCTGGACGGTGTTCGACCCGATCATCAGCTTAGTGATCGCCGCCATCATTTTCACAGGCGGGGCGAAAATTATGCGCGAATCGTATCTCATCTTAATGGAAGCCGTGCCAGATGGGTTCGACCTCGAACAAATCCGCGCCGATATTCGAAAGATCGAAGGGGTCGAAGACGTGCACGACATGCACTTATGGGCCATCTCGACCGACCATTACTCGCTGTCGGCTCATGTGTTTGTCAACGAACGCATCCAGCCGCTATGCGTCATCTTGGCGGTGAATGAAATGTTGAAGGAAAAATACGGAATCGAGCACGCCACCATCCAGGTGGAGCACGCCATGCTCCATGACCATGGCCGCTATGGCCGGGCGTTTTTGGAGAAAAAAGCTTTCCATGAATAGGAAATGCCGCCTCTACTTCTAATGGCATGGGCGGCTTTTTCGTTTGTCCATTTTCCCTTTCAAACAAAAAGGAATCAATACGATCCGCGGCGAACATATAGAGTCATCATGCCGAAGGAAGGGATGCCTCATGGGAATCGGAACGATCTTCTCGTTTTTCGGCGTCGCCGTTTTGCTTACGTTAGCGCCGGGGCCAGACATTTTGTTCGTCATCGCCCAAAGCCTGTCCCAAGGCAAACAGGCGGGCATCGCCACCGCGCTCGGGCTGTGCACCGGACTGCTTGTCCACATCAGTGCAGCCACGCTTGGCGTCTCGGCTGTCATTTACCAATCCGCCTTGGCGTTTGCCATCGTCAAGTACGCCGGCGCCGCGTATTTGCTGTACTTGGCATGGCAGGCGTTCCGCGAAAAAGACAGCAGTCTCGCCTTTGGGCGGCAGAAGCCAATGGCATACGCCTCGCTGTACAAAAAAGGCATTGTCATGAACGTGCTCAACCCGAAAGTGTCGCTCTTCTTTTTGGCGCTCTTGCCTCAGTTCGTTGATCCGTCAGAGGGCCGCGTGCCGCAACAGATGTTGCTTCTTGGCGCCGTCTTTCTCGCTCAAGCGCTCGCCGTCTTCACCCTTGTGAGCATCGGCGCGGAAAAACTGCGCCATCTGTTGCTGTCGAACAAACGAATCGCCAAGCGGATCAATCGGCTAAAAGGCGCCCTGTTCGCCCTAATCGGCATTCAAATCGCCTTCAGCGAGCGTTCGTAGCGGCGCGCGGCCAGGAGCGGCCGCTCCTTTCTGCGAGCAGCCCCCAACACCTCTTTTACTCAAAAAAGCGCCGCGCCTCCTAGAGAACTGGTGAAAAACGACCGATTTCGCCGAATCCGTTGCTTTTGGGTGAAAGAGAGGCGTTGATTTTACAGGACTTCTCAATTTGAGAAGAGTCCGTTTTTCGCGACTTTTCACTAATTCACCGGCCTTCTAGAAGACCGGTGAAAAACAACGGATTCGCTCGATTTGCGAGAAGTCGAAAGGGATAAAGTTATGGTGTTGCAAGGTTTTTCAATTTGAGAAACGCTGTTGGGGAGCAACATTTCCCCTTAAATCACAAGTCTTCTAGGAGAAGCAACGGCAGAAATAACAGCACATCGGGACCAAATGACAAAAGATTGGGCATTTCAACCAAAACCAACATGGCGGTCTTTCTCTCGCAGGCCGCCATCCGTTTGTATTGTTCCCGCTGCGGCTTCATGAGCCTGACGCCAAGCGGCAACAACCTCATTCCCTTGTCGCTCACGTTCTCCCTCCTTGTCACGCCGGCCGCCGCACCGAAGTGCAAACCGGCGCAATAGAAAGGAAGGAAATGCTCATCGAGCGATCTCCCCGCACTCATCCGCCGAACCTACTTAACAAAGCGGGCCATCAAAATCAAATCCCAATACGTCCCGTCATCGATTTTTGCAGCTTTTTTCTTCACGCCTTCTTCCACAAATCCAAACTTTTGATACAATCGAATCGCGTTCGTGTTGTCAGCGACGACTTCGAGGCAAACTTTTTCAATCAAAGGATTTTCTTTTGCCCAATCAAGGAGCGCTGCAAGCAACGCCGTGCCGATCCCCTGATCTCGAAAGTCTTTTTTCACGCTCATGCCGAAAGACCCTTGGTGCTTCGTCCGCTGCTTATTACCGTTATGAAAATCCAAAAACCCGATGATGTCCCCTTCCTGCTCGGCGACAATCGCCAGCTTTCCGGGATCATCCATGATTTGTTGCAGCCATTGTTTTTGCCGCTCGCTCGTCGTCACCACTTCCGCTTCCGTCGTCAGCAAATACGGCGCTTCCGCCGCCACCGCCTTCACAAACGCAACGACACGCTCGGCATCCTCGGGCCATGCCGTCCGTATAACAATCGGTTGGCCGCTTGCCGTCACCAACCGCCTTGGCTGGATGTTTCCCATAACGATCCCTCCTTGCATTGTTCTGGTTGCTCACTTGTGAATAAAAAATCTGCTTGACGACCAGAAAAACAAAGAGTATACTAGCAGTATACTTTTGATACTAGGGGTATCCACCATGAAAGAACATATCGCTGCTGTGCACAAACAAACGATTGCCCAAGCCGCTGAGCGGCTGTTTCTCGAACGCGGGTTTGACGGCACGTCGATCAGCGATATTTGCGCGGCATCGGGATACAGCCGCCGCACGGTGTACCGCTACTTTGACACAAAGGAGGAGATTTTGTACTACATTGTCGCGAATGGTCTCGAACAGTTGCGTGATCGTCTCACCGACATCGTGCAAGCTGAACAGCCGTTTTTGGCTAAGTACGAACACATTTGTAAAGCGATGCGCGCTTACTACGAACACTGTCCCATTTCGGCGCGCGCCGTCCATCAGTTTCAACCGAAAGCGCTTGAGACAGTAACGCCAACCATGGAAACCATTTTCTCGTTAGGAACGGCCATCAATGACGCCCTCGCCCGCTGGATTGAGCAAGGCATCGCAGAAGGCGTTGTCCGCGAAACGGCGGACGTCATGATGACCGTGTACGTGTTTTCTGCACAACTACATGCGTTGTTTGACCTTGTCGAAACAAAAGGAGCGTTTTTGCTGCCGACACTCGGCAAGACGAAAGAGCAGTTTTTCGCCTACGGCCAGAAGATGATTTTCAATAGTCTCGCAAAGGAGCCATTGCTATGAAACGAAATGAACCGAGCATGACCGCCCTGATGTCCTGTTTCGCCCGCGCCTATCATACGGAACACGACACGCCTGTCATCTTTCGCGACGATTTGGCCAGACAGCTGATCACGGACGAAGAATACAAACAAATCCAAACCTTTCTCGCCAACGGCTTGGGATTTTTTGCCCCCGAGCGGCTTGATGCATTCTCATCGGACGAAGAGAAAGTGAAATGGATCGTCCAAACGCAGCTCGCTCCGACTCCACTCGCTCGCGCTGCCTATACCGAACGGATCGTCCAACACGAAAAACGGCTTGGCGCGACGCAATATGTCATGTTAGGAGCAGGGCTGGATACGTTCGCCTTCCGCCATCCAAACAGCGGCCTGACGATATTCGAAGTCGACCACCCCAACACGCAACAAATGAAGCGCGAACGCATCCGCATGGCGAATTGGGACATGCCGCGCGGCCTGCAATTCGTCGCTGTCGATTTTACCGAGGATGATGCGGCCAGCCGATTGCTCGAAGCCGGCTTTCAACCCAGCCAAAAGACTGTGTTCAGCCTGCTTGGCGTCTCATATTATCTGGAAAAAGAGCACTTCTATCGTCTTTTGTCCCAACTCGCTCCATTGATGACAGAGGGCAGCTCCATCGTGTTTGATTTTGCCGATGAGCAGCTGTTTGCCTCCCCCGTCAAGCGGGTGCAAAACACGCTCGCTCTTGCCCAACAAAGCGGTGAGCCGATGAAAGCGGCGTATTCGATCGAAGAACTGGAACAACAGCTGCAGTACGACCATCTCCTGATTTTCGAACACGTATCGCCGGAACAAATCCAAGCGGAATTTTTCTCGAACCGAAACGACGATCTGACAGCGTTTGAACATATCCATTATGTCCATGCGGTGCGCAAATAACATCCGGGAGGGGCCAGAGGCCTTCCCGGTCTTGTCTGACCCAAAAATTCATAGCTTCGGCTACCATATCATCATCCATCAACGTTCACTTTTAGCATTTTTTCAGCGGAACGGTTGAACCGGATAGCAAATCATTTCTTGAATGCGTCCCTCTCCTTCATTTCAGGGGATCATCTGATCGATTGGCTGATTGACAACCGTTGCCCACTTCATTCCAATCCAAGGCAGCCGGTGGAAAAACAAACCCTCCTTCCGCTCATGCTTCCAAGCCCGCGATCTCCTTTTTCATCGCAACGATCCTCATCTGCATTCTAGCAGCGCTTCCCTACCATCGCCGTCCAACTGGAATTTTACTTGGGCGCCTACTACGCCGGCACGCACGACGGCCTGCCGATCATCGGTGTGTATGACGAATACCCAAATTGCTATTTCGTCTATGCCTATGGAGACAACGAAGCCGTTTACAGCATGGTGCTCGCCAAATGCTTGCGCGATTGGATCGCACTGCCTCTTTACGTTCTCCCTGAACCAAAAAGTTTAGTAAAGCAATCAAACCTTTGATGAACGGGGAGTGCATGTGGAATTTCCTTACTATAGTTGATGGCTTGGACACCTTTAACTATACAGGAAATTCCGCATTTTTTGGGCACTTGATCAAAAAACGAATTGTTTGTCAGGTGTATTTTATGGATAATACCCCTTATTTTGGTAACAACCCTTTTAAAGTAAACGAAACAGCTTCAAGTGTCTGAATGTTGTACTGCGTTGCCTCTAATGCTTCTTCTCGATTTGAAACAAACTCTCCTAAATGATCTAGTGTACAGACAAGCCCTCTTTCGTTCAATTCTTTTACTTTTACAATGGCGCTTTCTATTGTTTCACCAGCGACGACTTGCGAAGCGCCGAATCGAAGTCCCCATCTTTTAGCCGCTTTGTTTAATGTTTTGTTCTGCGAAGCGTATAGGAAAATATTTTTCGATATTTCTGCTAACATCCTCTACCCTCCTTAAATTTAAAACGCTTCGCTTACCGTCTTGGCTTGCATATGAAGGAGCAAATAGTCAGGGCCGCCAGCTTTTGAATCGGTGCCGGACATATTGAACCCTCCGAACGGCTGATAGCCGACGATGGCGCCGGTGCAACCGCGGTTGAAGTAAAGATTGCCAACATGAAACTCCTCCCGCGCTTTTTCAAAGTTGGGCCGATTTCGTGAGATAACTGCACCTGTTAAACCGTATTCCGTGTTATTCGCAATATTCAGCGCATGATCGAAGTCTTTTGCCTTCGTAAACGCCACGACCGGACCGAAAATTTCCTCTTGCATGATGCGTGCATTCGGATCAACATTGGCAAACACCGTCGGCTGAATGAAAAACCCCTTTGAACTATCGCCCTCACCGCCTGTCATCAGTTTCCCTTCTTGTTTGCCGATATCAATGTAATGCATCACTTTGTTATATGCAGTCTCATCAATAACTGGTCCCATGAAAGTACTTGGTTTTTCCGGGTCTCCGACAATGAGTTGTTTTGTTAATTCCACAACGCGGTTTAGTACTTGCTCGTACACATCTTCCAATACGATGACACGAGAACACGCCGAACATTTTTGACCGGAAAATCCAAATGCCGAAACGACAATCGATTGTGCGGCTAATTCTAAGTCTGCATCTTTATCAACAATAATTGCATCTTTTCCTCCCATTTCAGCGATGACTCGTTTTATCCATTTTTGTCCAGGCTGAACAATCGCCGCTCGTTCGTAAATGCGGCAACCAACGGCGCGAGAACCGGTGAACGAAATAAATCTCGTTTTTGGATGCTCGACAAGGTACTCTCCAACCTCCGCCTCGCCGCCCGACAAATAATTCAATACACCTGGAGGAAGTCCGGCCTCCTCCATTACTTCAACAAATTTGGCCGCTACGATCGGGGCTCGATCGGATGGACGGAGAATAACGGTGTTTCCTGTCACGATGGCAACGACCGTGGTGCCTGCCATAATGGCGAGCGGAAAATTAAACGGAGAAATGACTAAACCGACGCCCAATGGAATATAGTGAAATGTATTCCGTTCGCCTGGACGGCTCAATACAGGGACGCCATGTTGCAAAGTAATCATTTGCCGCCCGTAATATTCGAGAAAATCAATTGCTTCGGCTGTATCGGCATCTGCCTCTTTCCACGGTTTCCCCACTTCTTTCACTAAGTAAGCGGAAAATTCATGCCTCCTTCTACGAAGAATCGCAGCTGCTCGGAATAAAATATGGGCACGCGCTTCCGGTTTTTCTTTTCTCCACGTTTCAAACGCCTTGAGAGCGGCCTCCATCGCCTGATCGGCCAGTCGTTTGTCCGCTTTGGAAACAATCCCCACGATTTCTTCTTTATTTGCCGGATTGATGGAAACGACTTTCTCCGTTGTCGTAATCCGCTTCCCTCCAATGACAAGTAAATACTCTTTCCCCAAATGATTGCTGACTTCCTCCAATGCCATTTGGAAAGCCCGTTGGTTCTTCTCTACAGTAAAATCTGTTAACGGCTCGTGTTGATAAGGTGTAAACATGTGAATCTGTCCTTTCTTTAAAGTGATTTACGCTCCAAAACGTTTGGCAAACTACTTCTCCATCAGTCAATCAATGATGTCTAGCATTTTATTTTGATCAAATCCCTTGAAAAGTGGTTGAGCCTTTCCGCGCCATTGGACGTTACAACAACAATGTCTTCAATTCTTACACCAAACTTTCCCGTCAAATAGATACCGGGCTCTACACTTACAACCATTCCTTCTTCCAAAGGTCGTTCATTTCTTGACATCAAATACGATTCCTCATGAACTTCAATACCTAATCCATGACCGGTTCGATGCGTAAACATTTCCCCATACCCTGCCTCTGAGATGATGCTACAAGCCACTTGGTCAATCAGCTTCATTGGAACTCCAGATTTGATCGCTTTAACAGCTTCATCCTGGGCTTTACACACAATCTCATATACTTTTTGCCATTTCCTCTGTTGGTTCCCCAATTACAACGGTTCGTGTTATACCGGAACGATAGCTTGAAGACGTTCATGGGAATCAAGCCAGCTCCCTGTAAAATAGAAAAAATTAGATGGGGAGGAAGCAACCAACGCCTCCCAACCGTTATTTTCCAAAATAGTTTGCGTTTTTTTGATTCGTTGAATATGTACATCCATATATATCACTCCTGCCCCAAAAGAGTTAAAAGGGGCTGTCTACGAAGACGACAACCCCTAAACAGCGTCTACCGTTTGACAAGAACCCAGACAATCTGGCATTCTTCATCCCCGTCGTTATAAGCCCAGTGTTCCTCTCCCGCGGGAATCAACGATGCATCCCCAACATTCATTCGATACTCTTGATGATTGCTTCCCGCAATGATCGATCCTTTGATAACAATGGAGTATTCGTCCTCTTCATGAGAACCCATCCCGTGCAACGGAACTCTCGTTTTCGGCGGGATAGTGATCACACCGAATTTAGCTCTGCCACCATCCAAATCCTTTTCTGAAAATAACGTCTTCAGCAATACAGCTGGCCGGTTGTCAGGTTGGACTAAATCTGCGTTCACTATAATCATCGTTCGAAAGTCTCTCCCTTTATTTTCTACGCGCTGGTGTCAATCCCTCAACTTCAAACGTTTCCGGATTTAAAATGACACCATAGATGTCTTTGGCTTGTTCAATGGAAATATATCCATTCTTTGCATCCCAAGCGACCTTCTCCGCTGGCCGTTGGAGAGGATCTCCGTATCCGCCTCCGGTAGCTGTAATCAATCGGACGACATCCCCCTTATTGAGCGGGAAACGCGCACATTTTCCAAATGGTCCGACTACCTCTCCATTTGCTTTTACAATGACCACCTCATTGCGCGATCCATCGTGTCCACCATTGAATCCCCAAGGTAGAAACTTGTGGCGCCCAAACGTGGCTGTAATCGTTTGGCCGTCGGTCATGGCTCTATATGCACGAATGACGCCGCATCCTCCTCGGAATTCCCCAGCTCCGGCTCCGTCCGTTCTCAAACTATATTCGTCAATCATTACTCCATACCGCGTTTCCGCTACCTCGACTGGCACGTTGTACGTCTCACCGTCGCCAATGCAAAATTGCCCCGACGCTCCGTCCAATCCTTCTCCTGCTCCCCAGCCGCCGGCAGAAGGCTCGACAATTAAGAATGGCTCGTGCGTGTCATGATGCACGCCAGATAGAACGATGCCGCATACAGACAGCAAATGTCCGGCATTCAATCGGTGAGGAATAACGGGCGCCAGAGCCTTCCACACTAGATCGGCTCCATAAAGCATCGTTTCCCAATATGTCGATACAGCAGCCGGCCGCTCCGCCGAAAAAATCGAGCGGTCGTCCGCGATGACTTTCAGTGGTCGAAACACTCCATCATTGATGTCTTGAGACGGATTGGTAACAGCCAAGAAAATCGTACGAACGGCAGAAACAAGCGCTGTATATGAGCAGTTCACCGGACCAAGCACTTGCGGATGGCTTCCGCGGAAATCGCAAATGAACTCATCATCGGTGATCGTCACCTTTACTTGAACTTTAAACGGCCCATTTCCGAGACCATCATCATCGATAAAGTCCACCGCCTCGAATGTCCCTTTGGGCAGTTTCGCAATTTCTTTCAGGGCAAGTTGCTCCCCATGTTTTAGCAGATGATCGATGGAATCCATGACCACCTCTTTGCCATACTTGTCGCACAGCTCACGGAATCGTTTTTCACCCGTGCGCAACGCCGCAACTTGAGCCCACATATCCCCGAGGGATAAGTCTGGAAAGCGCACGTTGGCAGCAATCATATCCACGAGAGGCTGATTCAGTTTCCCTTCATCGAACAATTTGATGCATGGGAATTGAAGCCCCTCTTGGAAAATCTCCGTCGAATCTGTTGTCCACGAACCTGGATCTTTGCCGCCGACCTCGGTCCAGTGCGCTTTATTGGCTGAGAACGCCACCAGCTCTCCATCGTAGAAGATCGGCATGACCAACCCTACGTCAGATAAATGAGAGCCTCCGCCGCCGTACGGATCGTTGATAATGATGATATCCCCGGGCTTTAAGTCTCCCTCTTTGCCAAACTTCTCTAACGTTTGTTTAACCATAAACGTTAACATTCCGATAAACCCGGTGACCCCATTCCCTTGCGTCAATAGTTGTCCTTTGGCATCAGTCAACCCACTGGCGAAGTCGAGAACTTCATAAATAATCGGGCTCATCGATGTCCTCGCCAACGTATGGAACATCTCTTCACCGATGGCAATCAACGAATCTTTGACGATCTCAAGTGTAAATTGATCGTATTTCACTTTTGTTTCCATTATGCCATTACACCCCCGTATGGATAATCAAATTCCCGTACTCATCGACTTCGAGTGTTTGACCTGGATACACGACTGTGGAAGTGGAAGATTCCTCGACGATCGCAGGCCCGTGAATGACGCTGCCAGCGTTTAAGATGCCTCGATCATAAACATTCGTATCAATCCACCCGTGATCTTCAAACAGCACAGGTCGTACTTCTTTCAATGCTTCCTCCGCATTGTCTCCGACCTTTTCGAGACGGGCAATTTCCGGCTTTTGTACGACACCGAATGCAGTTAAGTGTAAGTTCACAATTTCCGTCGGCGCCCCATCAAGTTTAAAAGTGTAATGTTTTTCGTGAATGTGATGGAAACGAGAAACCATTTCCTTGACGGCTTCCTCGTCCATGACACCGTTGGGTACAGGGACTTTCACCGCATGCTCTTGACCGACATAACGCATATCAGCGTAACGGGCAAACAACACTTTATCCTCGCTGATCCCTTCTTGAGAATATTGTTGCAAAGCCGCCGTTTCTAATTGATCCCACTCCCTATTTAGTTCATCCAAATTCAACTCGCTCACCCGGCGAATGTAAGTTTGGATATAGTCGTGCCGGAGATCAGTCATCAGCATTCCCCAAGCCGAGAATACCGAAGCTGCAACCGGAACAATTACCTTTTTGACCCCGAGCTCTTTCGCCAATGCCATAGCGTGCATCGGGCCGCCGCCTCCAAATGCCACGAGGGAAAACTCCCGAGGATCATAGCCTTTACGGACGGAAATCAACTTTAATGCATTCAACATGTTGGAGTTGGCAATGCGAATGATGCCCAGCGCCGCTTCCTCGACAGAGATGCCAAAATATTTCGCCACTTTTTCATAAATGGCTTGCTTCACCGCATTCATATCGACTTCATTTTGGAAGTTTTTCGGCGATAAACGCCCTGTGACAAGATTGGCGTCGGTTGTCGTTGGGTTTTCGCCGCCGCGGCCATAAGCTACCGGCCCCGGCATAGCCCCAGCCGATTGCGGCCCTACCTTCAGTGAACCGGCATCATCAATCCACGCGATCGATCCGCCCCCGTTTCCGATCTCGACAATGTCGACGACAGGCACTTTTATCGGATACCCAGCATGCCGATCGTCTCTCTCGATTCGGTATTCTGTCGTGACCTTGACTTCCCCGTTATCGATCAACGAGCATTTCGCTGTTGTTCCGCCGATGTCGAAGGCGATAATGTTTTCTTCCCCGAGGATTTTCCCGAGGATAGCCGCCCCAAAAATGCCCGCCACCGGACCGGACTCAACCATGTTGATCGGAGTTTCTTTGGACTGTTCAAAGGTGGTTGTCCCCGAGTTGGACTGCATGATGTATTTATTTCCGTTCACTCCGATTTCCCGAAGCCGTTTGTCCAGCTTATCAATGTAAGAAGACGCAATCGGTTTCACATAAGAATTTAACACCGCCGTACTCGTGCGCTCATATTCGCGCCACTCTCTAGTAACCTCATAGGAAGCGGTTACAGCGACCTCCGGCCATAATTCCTTAATGATTTCTACCGCTAATTTTTCATGCACCGGGTTCGCATACGCATGCAGGAACGAAACAGCGATCGCCTCGACTCCCTCTTTTCGCAATTGTTCAACGGCAGCTCTCACTTCGTCTGTAGCCAATTCGGTAATGACTTCCCCTTTGTAGTTCAAGCGTTCGCTCACTTCAAGACGCAAATAGCGCGGAACAAATGGAGCCGGTTTTCGATAGCGGACGTTGAATAAATCCGGCCGGTTCCCACGAGCGATTTCAAGAACATCGCGAAATCCTTTGGTTGTAATCAACCCGGTTTTCGCTCCCTTTCTTTCGGTCAATGCGTTAATGATGACCGTTGTGCCGTGGATGAAAGTTGTAATGGCTTCAGGGGAAATGCCGCTTTTCTTGATAACATCAATAACTCCCTGCTCGAAGTTTGGGGGAGTCGTATCGCTTTTTGCGACCCCAATTCGTCCATTTTCATCCAAATATACAAGATCTGTGAATGTTCCGCCGATATCAGTTGCTACGCGCATAAAAACCACCTTTCGTTTTTGTGAGTTTTATAGGTTAAGTTAGAAAATAACCGGTGTCAGTACACAAAGAATTTTTGCTTCTTGGGACAGCGGGTTGGACCAAAAATGCGGCAAACTGGACGGAAAGTGAATGGAATCCCCAGCTTTCACCAAATATTCCTTTCCATCCACGTTAAAAATAACTGCTCCTTCTAAAACATAGTAGAACTCCTCGCCAGGATGGCTGAAAACGTTATCTTGCACCAACCCAGGCGCCAAAGTGACGATCAACGGCTCAAGCGATCTGCCGTTAAAGTTCCCCGCGAGACGGGTATACTCGGCACTCGAGCCTTCAATTCTGAACGGTTTTCTCTTCTCTACCTTGACGACAAAATTCTGGTTTGCTTCATTCTCAAAAAAGTCAGTGATTGGCACTTCCAAAGCGTCAGCGATTTTTTTTAGAGAAGTGATGGCAAGTGATGTTGTTCCTCGTTCCACTTGGGAGAGAAAACTAACGGAAAGCCCTGTCTTCTCACTTAACTCCTTTAGTGTCAAATCACGTTGTTTTCTTATATCCCTGATTTTTCTGTATATTTCCTCCATGTTCGATCTCCTGCTTCTAAAATTGGTGTCCTGATTTTATTTTATACAAAAAAAATTATAATATCAATTCAAAAAATATGTTTTTATCAAAATTATTAATAAAAATTACTGTATAACAGTAATTGGATAAAAACGGTTTGATGGATAGATAAAAGAACAAGTGGACAATCAGGAGATTATCCACTTGCTCCCCTTATTTTTCAGTTTAGTGCAAGATCTGGCCTTCCATTTCTTTCAAGAACAATGTAGCAATAAACGTAATCACTAAAAAGCAGGAGATGAATGAGACCGTCGCCAAAAAGCTCGTGTTCGATGCCAACATAGCGCCGATCACGCTTGGAGCAATGGCGTTAGCCACGCGTTGGGCGGTAGCTCCAAGTGAATAGCTGACTCCACGAACTTCTGTCGGATAAAGCTCCGCCATCCACGTATCCCATACCCCCCAAGCCCCTAAGCTGAAGAAGGACAATACAAAATTCCATACATACATTTCCGCCATGCTGTTTGATGAGGCAAACCCGAATCCCCCAATAGCGGCGAGAAAAACGAAGGTAAACATGATTTTTTTACGCCCGAATTTACCTGTTAGATATGAGGCCGCCATGTAACCCGGAAACATGAACAATGCCGACAATGCCATAAAACCTAATCCTTGTGGAGCACTCAAGCCTTTTTTGGCGAGAAGCGCCGGCATCCACGAGGACAGCGCCCAATATCCCCAAGAGAAACAAAAGTTAATAATCAATTGCAGGACGGTCGGTCGTAAAAACTTACCCCTAAAAACCTCAATAAACGACCCTTTTTTCACCTTTTCTACAATGAGTTCCACATCGTTAAGTTCATGATCCATTCTGTTTGCAGAAAGGCGTCGAATGACTTCCTTAGCTTCCTTTTGTCGATCTCTGCCAGCGAGCCAATACGGGGACTCCGGAACGAAGGTTGCTACAACGAGAAACCACAAACCAGCGATAGAACTGATTCCAATAACCCAGCGCCATCCCATATCCCCCAGAAGATATGTGATACCAATCGCCAGTAAATACCCTACAGGCCAACCGGATGCCAAATAAACCGTCGCTTTCCCTCTGACTTTAACCGGAAGAAGTTCTTCAAAGTACGGAAACGTAGCCACCATTAATCCAGCCAGACCTATCCCGGAGAGAAACCGCATCCACCAAAGCATCCCATAATCCGTTGAAAATGCACTGATCAGCGAAATGATTCCATAGGAAATCAAGCTATAAATCATAGCTTTTTTTCGTCCAAACTTATCAATCAACTTGCCCCAAATAAGGCACCCTGGAATCATTCCGAGAAAGATAGAACCGATCAAAGATCCAATTTGTGTTCCACTTAATTTGAATTCAGTACCAATCGAAGCACTGCAAAGAATAATAATCATCATTTCCCATGCTTCAATAACAAAGGAGAAAAACAGCGCCAGCCCTGCTTTCCAGTGTTCCCTCGTCACAGGCATATTTTCAAACAACTGTCCAACTTGTACATACTTTTTGCTTGTTGTCTGTTCTTGCGATAAACTGATACTCATCGTTAGATTCCCCCTTGGTTCACTACATCTTTAAAATAGATTCCAAGCCTCTATTTCTTCATTTGGCGGTGACTGATAACCATAGAGCTTGCTGTGTCCCCATCCAAATTTTTGATTTATTTCCACTAAAAATTCAGCATATTTCAAGGGAGCAATGCTTGCGTCGATAACAGGTATTCCTATCTCTGCTTGAACTTCATGATAAAATCCGAATTCGATCGTGCAACCTAAGATAATAACATCTGCTCCATCCTTTTCTTTTGCTTCTTGAGCTGCCTGCTTGATGCGTCTTACAGTTTCATTACGATCTCTCTGAAAATCATGCACTCCCATATCTATCGATTTAAAGGACGCTAGTTTTTCTCCAAAGCCATACTTATGGACATTCTCTCTCATTTCTGGTATCCATTTTCTGCGGCCCACTATAATAGAAATACTTTCTCCAAGTGTAGCAGCGATATGCAAACTAGACTCCGCTGGAGCCGTGACAACCATTTTTTCAGTGATTTCCCGAGCCGCTCTTAAAGCAGGATCGTAAAAGCAACCAATAATAGCAGCATCGTACTCCTCTTCTTCCGCTTTTTTGATCATTCTCAAAATTTCAGGCATGATCATAACTTCATAGCAATTATACTCGAGATGGGTAGGTCCTGATGCAGGCGGCAAGGAGACTACATCAACCATAGTGTCCGGTTGTTTAACTTTTTCAAACTCTTTCTTGAAAGTTTCATCAAATAGGTTTGTAGCCACAGGATTGATCCATAAAATCTTTTTACCCAATTATCATTCCTCCTCTTATAATTTTTATATCATTAAAATTTTTCTGACTTTATAAAATATTATAAAACATATATTTATTTTTTGCAATATTTATGTAATAGTTACTGTCATACTATAAAAAATTTGATAAAAAATAATTAAGTTTTTGTCCCCATGAATATTAAGAAGATCCATATTCCAGCACATAGTCCAATACATGAAGCAAAATAATCCGTTTCAAAGTTGTACAAAGGTGAAGTTTATAGACTTATAAACCGGTGATAACGGGTAGACATCTCCATTTGGCTTGCAAATCGCATTACTCATAAAAACATTCATGAGCAAGCCTTGCTCCCCACCCTGGCATGAAAATGACTTATCAAGACGGCGCATTTTCACAGAAAAATCGGCCGAGTCCTCTTTTAAGCATCCCGCTTCAAAGAAAGGCTCGGCCGACAGGTTCCTTCTTATTGCCCTTTCGTCACCGTCGCTGTGGTCGCTTCACTATGGTTTTGCGCTTTGTCTTCTTGTGTCACAATGATCATCAGCTGGCCATTGTTGAATGCAGACAGATCGATCGTCTTCGAAAAATTCCCATTCGAGTCCGCCGACGTCCGTTCAACGAGAGATTTTTGTCCATCCGTAATGATGATTTGCACCGATGCGTTGCTTTCTGCCGTTCCTGCGATCGTATATGCCGCTTGATTTTGATTCGTAACGGCTGGCAGGGCGTTCAATGATGGAGCGGCAACAGCGGTATCCTTCCAAACCGTCGCGGTTGCCTCTGGGCTTACATTGCCCGTTGCACTCGTTTGAACGGCTGTAATGGTAATCAGTCCATCGCTTAACGGGGAAATATCCGCTTCTACACGGTATCTCCCGTTTTCTTCCACCGTACCGACTGTGCTGATTTCATTCGTTCCATCGGACAAAGTGACCTCCACTTCCGCCCCTGGCTCTCCCTTGCCCGTCACCTCATAAGCAGTTGCATCTGCGCTGGCGTTCACATATCCTTTATTCTCAATAGACGGCTTGGCAGGAGAGGTCAACGATTTGATGAGGACGACGCTTGCCATCCGGCTTTCATTCCCCGCCTGATCGATCGTTTTCACACGGATCGTGATCTTCCCGTCCTTCAGAGAAGAAGTATTGATCTCTACTTCATAATTCCCATCTTCATCCACAAGTCCGCTCGCTGAGACGGATTTTTTTCCATCAGCAGCCTCCACCACCACTTTCTCTCCAGGCGTGCCTGTCCCCGTGACTGGATACGCTTCATAGTTGAAAGCGTTAATATATCCTTCATTCAACAGTTCAGGGGCCTCTATGCTCACATCTTTCCGAAGCACTTTCTTCGATTGGCCGCTTTGGTTTCCTGCCGAATCCACGCTAACCGCGGAGACCGTAATCTCTCCTTCCGCCAGTTTTCTCGCATCGATCACCGCTCGGAATCTCCCTTTGCCGTCTGCATGCACCGTTTTGGTGATGCGCTGCTTTCCATCGCTCAATGAAACCTTCACAGCGCTATGGGGTTCTGCTGTTCCTTGAACAGCATAAGCGTTCTGCTGCTTGGCATTGATCCATCCTTTATTCGTGATCACCGGAACGGAAGGCGCCTTCGTATCCTTGATAATCTTTTTTTGTACGCGGCTATGCTTCTGTCCCTTGATGATTTGCGTGACAGACACCGTCAATGTCCCATCTCGTAATGTCGATACGTTGACCGGCGCTTCAAACGATCCGCTCTTTTGAACAACAGTGTAATGAGTGACAGATGCTTTTCCATCGGTGATCACAATTTTGATCTTCGCTCCCTTGAGCCCTTTTCCTTTTACGATATACTCTTTCACAGTTGAAGCATTCACCGGCTGTGCACTTTCAATGGCAAGCTTGGCCGGTTTCGCCGCATATGCTTCAGACTCCGCCGCACCCGCTATGACTAAACTGGCTGTTACGAAACTAGAAATCATCCATTTTTTCCAACCCATAACGATCCCCTTTTCATCGATAGATTCGATCATGTTATAATTTTGCTCGTCGAAGCAGAAAGAGAAAGTACGGGGCACCAAGGAATGCCGTTAAGATGCCGACTGGGATTTCGATTGGCGCCGCGATGGTTCTTCCTGCCGTATCCGCGCTGATCATCAAAATCGCTCCTAATAAGGCGCTGACCGGAATGAGCCGCTGATAATCGGCCCTTGTCAACAAACGGGCAAGATGGGGGATGACCAGTCCCACAAATCCAATCGGACCCGATACAGCTACGGCGCTTCCACACAAGCCGACCGCAATGAGAAAAATCAGGAAACGGGCTGCTTGGACACGCAGTCCCAAACTCGCCGCTACATCATCATGCAGCTGCAAAACATTCATGCGGCGATAACAAAGATAAGCAAATCCGAGTCCGATCACCGACCAGGGAACAATGAGAAAAACATGTTCCCATGTCCGTCCCCATAAACTCCCCGCCAACCAAATGACCGCGGCATCAATCCCTTTGGTCGCAAAAACCAAAATCCCTGTAATGACGGCCTGAAACAAGGCATCAAAAGCAATTCCCGATAGAGCAAACCGGCCCTTATCCATTCCTTTCTTCCAGGCAAACGCATACACGCAAAGGCCGGCGAAGAGAGCCCCGAAAAAGGTGACGAACGGCAGGCCGCTGACAGGAAAATGCGGAATGATCAGCAGCGCCAACACAGCAAACAAGCTGGCGCCAGCCGTCATTCCAATGACATTCGGAGCAGCAAGCGGGTTTTGCGTCACGGCTTGCAACAGCGCTCCGGATACGGCGAGGTTGGCACCGACAAACAGCCCAACCAATATCCTTGGCAAGCGATATTCCCACACGATTTCCCCATTCAGGGAAGACTTTCGGTTGAAAAATGCCTCCCATACTTGCGAAACAGGGATTTTCACATCCCCGAAACAAGCGCTGAGCGGCACGATGATGACAAGAAGCAATGCCAAACCAGCCACAAGTCCCACATCACGCTTACGCATTCCATTCGCCCTGCTTCCTAATCAAATACAAAAAATATGGGCAACCAATGGCGGCGGTAAACACCCCGACAGGAAGTTCAATCGGCTGCGCCACCAAGCGTGCAAGCAAGTCAGCCGTCAAAAGCAACATTCCTCCGCACAAGGCGCTGACTGGAACGATATACGTATAGTTCACCCCGACCATTTTTCGGACGATGTGCGGAATGATCAAGCCGATAAACCCGATGACCCCGGATACGGACACCGCACTTCCAGCCAAAATAATAATAATGACTGCCATCACAGTTTTGAGAATCCCCACATGAACACCAAGCCCTTTGGCTGTATCATCGCCGAGCTCCAACAGATCCATTTTCGAAGCAATCATGATGGAGAGGAGCAAGCCGGCGAGAGACCATGGAGCGATCAGCGAAACATGGCGCCATGTCAAGCCGTTTAACCCACCGGCCAACCAGGCATATACGGCGGCCGCATCCTGGCCAAGCAAGACCAAAATTCCGACGGTGATCGCATGCAAAAATGCGCTGACCGCTACTCCAGCGAGTGTTAAACGGACGGGGGAAAGGGATCCTCTCTTCAGCGACAAACTATATACGGTCGCCCCTCCAACCGCCGCCCCCAAAAAGACAAGGGGAGAAAAGAAAAGAAGGGGAAGGCCGGCGAAAAAATATTCGATTAGAACAACCATCGCAGCAGCGCCGGCCGACACTCCCATGATTTTTGGCTCGGCCATTGGATTTTTCGTTAAACATTGCATCATCGCTCCAGCTACAGCCAAACTCGCCCCAATCAAAACCGCTAGAAGGGCGCGGGGAAAACGCAGTTCCCAAACCACCGTTCGTGCTTTGGATCCATCGTCATGCAAAAGGACATCCAGCACTTTTGGAATAGGCACAAAAAACGGACCAGAGACTAAAGAAACGATGATCAACAAAATGATGCCCAACACTAACATCGAACTGATCCATATCGCTCTTTTTCCGTATGTCAAAGATGACATCCTCTCGCTAGCCCCATCCCATCACTGATAACGTTTTAAAATGGATGCCGCTTCTTTTACAATCAATTTTGCCGCCAACGGTCCCCGACTGCGAGACCAAAGATCGCGATTGACTTCCACCACCCGCTTTTCTTTCACCGCTTTTAATTGGGACCAAATCGGGTTGGCTTTCACTTTTTTCAGGTCATTCTTCCCAGGATCCGTATAGGCAAACAGCACGTCTGGATCGATTTCTAAAATTCTTTCTAAACTTACTGTTTTAAAGTCGGAGTATTCATCCCCTTTTTCCTTAAATGCATAATCAGCCTTAAGCGCCGTAAAAATCGATCCGGAGAATGAGTTGTCCTGCCATACATTAATGCCATCTTTATTGACGAAAAAGCCCAATACACGAAGATTTTTATCTTTTAATTTTGCCTGCTGCGATTTCAATTCTTTATAAAACTGATTCACAAACGATTTTGCCTTCGCCTTCCGCCCTAAGATGTCTCCTAATACAAGAAGCTGATTCATGGCTTCTTTGTAGCTGTTCGCACGAAATCCCGCTACTGGCGCAATCTTTTTCAGCTGAGGGATAATCGCTTTATGGAACTCAAATTCATGGTCGATAATGATCAAATCCGGTTTGAGCGCTGCGATTCTCTCTAAACTCGGGGCGCTAAGTGCCCCAACGCTTGGCACCCCTTTTAGTTTATTGCGCAAGTATGTAGGCACCGTTCCAGAATTGGAAATCGTATACCCCACTGGCTTTAAGCCTAACGTGACAACCGCATCTGTCCCCGCCATGCTTAACGTGACAATCCGCTTCGGGGTACCTTTGATCACCAGCTTGCCAAGCTCCGTCTTAAACACCCTTGTCTTGGATGCGGCCTCGACAGGCGCAGCCGGTTGAGCCAACGGCACAAGCAGCACGAACAGCGCCATCAGCATGGCAAGAAGAGAGGTCCATTTTTTCTGCAACACGTTACATATTCCCCCTTCAATCTCTATTTAATAATGATAATCCTTATCAATTAAGATGGTAATTGATATTGAATATCTTTGTCAATACAATAATAAAAAACATTCATAAGCAAGCGTTGCTCCCTACCCTGGCATGAAAATCGCTGATCAAAGCGGCGCATTTTCGCAGAAAAAGAAAGTCAGTTTTGCAAGGGTTTCTCTAATTGAGAAAGAATGCGAATCGATAGTCTTTTTTACCCAATCACCCACCCTCTAGAAGGATGGTGAAAAACGAGAACGGCCTGCAAATCGATGGCATTTCATCAGAAAAAAAAGCCGATTCAGCCGCGTTTCTCGAATTGAAAGATAGCAGGAATCAGCCATATTTTGCGCTAAATCACCAGCCCTCTAGAACTTGTCGCCCCTGTTCATCATCATTCTTCAAAAAATCCCTTGTCTCCCCCCCATACGATTTATGCTAAAATGGAAGCTGGATGTCCCCAAATCTGCTGCACACATGCCCACGGATGATCGACTCCTTTGGCAACCCCTTCACCAACAAGGTCCAGACAGCGTTAGGAAAGCAATAAAAGCCATGAATAGCTGTTTTGAATCACCGTCAATCCACACTTGGAAAGGATGATCCATATGGAAGCATTGCTTAACCAAATTTTGGATCGACTCGATCAACTCCATTCGAGCGTCGGCGTCTTGACATCCGAGGTCAACGATATGAAAAATAAAATGAACAAGATCGAAACAAAAGTAAACGAGATCGAAACGAGAGTGAACAGGATCGAAGCGAACATGGCCACCAAAGGCGAACTCGCCGAGCTCCGATCCAAAATGGACGACATCGAAGCGAAAATGGCCACGAAAGACGAACTCGCTGAACTTCGCTCCACTGTGAACGGACTCCAGTCCAATGTAAACGAAATTCAAGCGAAGATGGCGACCAAAGACGATCTCGTTCCTATTCGACAAGCGGTCATGGAAATCGATCAAATTGTCAAAAGGATCGAGGTCAACCAAGAACGCCACGAGCACATTTTGGCCATCCTCTCCAAACGCTCGATTGAACATGAGGCATCCATCGCCAGCCTGCGGCAAGCGCAATAACTCGACAAGGGAACAAATGGACAAGGGGCGAGCTGTGCAGCGCAACATGGAAAAAACATTCCTTCCAGACACGAACCGCGGGGGCTGTCCGAAAGAAATTCCCCCAAAGCGACTGGATCGCGGCCGGCCAAAGCGACAACGCCCAGCTCTACTTGCCGGACCGTCCGCTTGTCTCGGCGTTGTCTTCGTAATGACTTGTTTTCGGAATCCAACGAATTGTTTGGGTGCGTCATCGACAAGCTGTCCCCTCTCCCCCGTGCTGGGAAGAGGGGGACAGCTTTTGCTTCGCATGCGGCAAAACGCTTTTATTCATCTTTGATCCGAACGTCGAATTCCGTTCGTTCATGGGCGTCTTTTATTTGAATCATCCAAGTGTCCGCTTGTTTGTCATAATGAACAGCCCGAATCACAGGAATCATATGCTCGAGCCGACTCTCTTCTTGTTTCAACGCTTGGCGAATCGCCTCCTCCTCCGATAAGCTGGCGCCATCACGCGGAGAGCTTGGCACAACCAATACTTTGCCCGCCTTCCCTTGGCCTGGATACGATTCAGCAATCCCCCCATCTATCCAAACTTGAACTTTTTGACCAATGTTCACTCGCGCTGGTGCACTAGAAACCAAGATGGCATTATAAAACTCTTTAAGCCCGCCTGTGGAACGAAAATCTTGCGGATCAGAACTGACAACCAAAATGCTCCCCCCTTCTTTTCTCACGACATACCCTTCAATGGCATAGCGGTCAGTTTGCCCGCTACAACCTGCCAACCAAACACTCCACACGGCGGCAATGAAAGCAAGCCATCTTTTCAGCCCAATCTCCTCCTCCTTTGTTACATTAGTCGCATTTACGAAAAAATCGTTTCACTCTTTTATGAAAAGCTCCAGTTTGTCAAATCCATCATGGGTACTAAAAAAACATGATGATTGACGAAATCATGGATGATCTAGATGGTAGAAATGCAAAGTTCATGCAAAATTTTTTCGGAACTCCCAGAAAATGAAAAACGACCGCAAACGCGGTCGTATCAAGGGTTTCACGATTTTAGATCGTGGGCTATCGAATTCCAAGGATGCCGATGGTGGGAGTCGAACCCACACGGGGGGGCTACCCCACACGATTTTGAGTCGATTATGAAACCGTGCATTCCCCTCAATTATTGAAAAAACTTGTGTATCAAGGGTTCTTTTCATTTTCTCACTCTTTGATCAATTACTACCGAAAACGACCCGAGCTATCGTGCTGACTATGGATATTATATAAATGATCTCATTTTAGGTCAATAATTTTTCTTGCTTTTTTCTGCATTATTGGGAATTCATAAATTATTCTGTACTAAATAAAATTGAGCATGTGGTAAGCAAGCAAAAACTCTCGGAAAATTTTTAGACTCAAGTGTTTTTTTGTTCTTCAACAATCGCTTCTATAGTTCTCTCTCTTTTACGCACTTTTAGTAAAGCACTCGTTAACCACCCATGAAGCGATCTTCACCACATTTATGGAAGTTAATTCGTTCTTCCATGGGAGATAACCATGCCGTATCTATACGGCACCATCAAAAGAATGAAAATATTAATTTTCAGGATAGTTAAATAAGCTTCTTTGCAAATCCAATGCTTTTTTGTTCATAACCCATATTAATATAAAATTGATGAGCAGTTAAACGTTCTGTACGATTTCCACTATTTACTCCAATACTGATAGCTCCTTGTCTTTTTGCCCAACTTTCTGCTTCTTCTATTAACTTTCTTCCTATACCTTTGCTACGATAGTTAGAATCTACAACTAAAGCTACGATTCTAACATAAGAACCATCCAATTCATAAAAAACCCCAGTACATAATCCAATCATTCCAACAACTTTTCCATCATATTCAGCAACTAAAGTATGATAGCTTGGGTTTGATTCAATATTACTAAATCTAATTCTCATCTGTTCAACAGAGGTTGGATAACCAAGTTGCTCCATTAAAGATGCTAATTCAGGAATATCATTAGAAGTAGCTTTTCTAATTTCCATACGATTCCTCCTTCATTTAATGTTATTATTGAATTATTTCCTCATTTCTAAATAGTTTTCCTTCTTAAAATAAACTACCCTGTTAGTTCAATAAAAAAAGCGATACCCTCTTGTTGAAGTATCGCACCCGTTAGCCAACCATAAAGCAAGCTTCACCACAGATGATGGAAATTAATTTGTTCTTCCATGGGAATTGAATAAGGGATTATTCTTTTTAAACTCATCCCATTCCTCTCGAAGAATACCCATCCGAATGGAATCATAGTATTCGCCATTATAGTAGCGGCATTTTCTCATTCTCCCTTCTAATCGCATTCCCAATTTTTCCGCACATCTGATCATTCGTGGGTTTCCAGACCAAGTCGTCAGACCCACTCTCTCAATGGGTAGATTTTCAAAGAGATAGTCAATCCATAGAGATAATGCTTCTGTTCCAAATCTACCATTCCAATGTTCAGGAGAATATATGACGATTCCCATTTCAAGCCATCGTGTACGTTTATCCTCCCAATAATAGCTAACCATACCTATAATTTGACTTTGATATTCTATAATCATTTGACTTGGTACATCCGTAACATTCATTCTTTCTTCCATTTTCTTAGAAAACTTTTCAAAGGTACAAAATTCAAGCGGATAATAAGGAGCATCGTACTTTTTCCATTCTGGATTCTCCACACCATATATCAGGTTATACAGAATTGGCAAATCATCGTGCGTTGGTGTCCGCAGAAATATTCTTTTTCCTGTCAGCGACAACTTTTGCAACATAGATCCACCCCCTATCTTACAGAATTCAACAATCCATGTTATTATCCCTTTTCTAAAAGGCTCTATTATCGTTAATGGTTGATTTTCGACCGATGAAAAAGCCACCTTGTGATGATAAGGCAGCTTTTTGTACATATTTTATTTAACTATCGCACCATTCGTTCAATAACCCTTCGTTACTTTCTTTAAATCCCGAGTATATATAATGGTTCTTACCGAAAATAAATACTTCTTTTTCCTTAATGAAACCAATCTTCTCTGCCACACGAATGGATGGAACATTTCTTGGATCAATAATACTGATCAGCTTATTTAAACCCAATTTATCAAACGCATATTCCTTGCACGCTTTAGCTGCTTCTGTTGCGAACCCCTTTGACCAATACTTTTTATTAATGTGATATCCAATCTCCACTTCTATACCGTCATTTATTTTTTGTTTAACAAGACCACAATCCCCGATCAATTCATTCGTTTCCTTCAAACAAACCGCCCATAATCCATAACCATCATTCCGATATCTATCTTGATTTCGTTTAATCCAGTCTTGAGTTTGCTCAATACTAAAGGGAGCTGGATAAAACTTCATGGTTTCTGGGTCAGAAAAAATACTATGTAGAGGAGTGATATCTTCATCTTCATATTGTCTTAATATCAACCTTTGTGTCTCAAGAACAATCATTTCCCCATCCCCTTTTGTTTAATCTCACGTTTTGACTAATATTATTTGACTTAAGATTAAATTCCTTGCTCCTTCAACCATCCTACCCCTTAGCCACCCATGAAGCGAGCTTCGCCACAGATGACGAAGTTAATTCGCTCTTCCATAAGAGTTGAAGAACACTTGAAACTAATTCACAAAATAAGCCATTAAGATCAAGTCATAATAAGTCTGTTCATCTATCTTAATCGCTTTTGTTTTAAGACCTTCTTCCACAAACCCAAAATTTCTGTATAAACGAAGGGCACTCGTATTGTTAGCAAATACTTCAAGACAAACCTTTTCAATTAAAGGGTTTTCCTTTGCCCAATCTAATAACACAGTTAGCAATGCTTTGCCTACTCCTTGGTTTCTGAAATCTTTTTTAACGCTCATACCAAAAGAGCCTTGATGTTTTATTCGCTGCCTATGTCCATTATGAAAATCTAAAAATCCAATAATTTCTCCATCATACTCAGCTAAAATAGCCAATTTTCCATTGTCATCAAGCATTTGCTGCAACAATTGTTTTTGCTGTTCACTTGTTACCTTAAATTCTGCTTCGGTAGTAAGTAAATAAGGTGCTTCACAGATAACGGTTTTGATAAATGTTACCACTTTATCTGCATCTCTGGGCAAAGCAGTTCTTACTACAAATTTTTTACCGCTCTTAGTCATAAATTGCTTTGTTTGTATCTCTCCCATAGATACCACCCTATTATTTATTTAATTCGGTTCCTCGGATTAAGTGGTGGAAACGTTAATTTCGGAATTATATAAAAAAATAAGGTATTCGGATTATATGGTGGAACATCTATTGAGTTTTATATTTTGAAATAACGTTATTGAACATTTTCGTCGTACTGTTCACCAAATATTTTGTTTTCTTTGAAGATACATAAAATATGTTAAATAACAGACCTAAGTATGTTATGTATAGAACAATTTTTAAGGAGTTGATAGACTTGGATAATAAAGTACGTTTATTTTTAGTACTCTTGAGTAGTTTGTTAATCTTTGCCCTGGATACATATAGAATCTTAACTAAGGATTTATCAGCTATTCCTTTATTCGTTGCATATATTTTCTCAATTACTGGACTTATAGGAATCGTAGCAAATGCTGTTAAGTTAATTAGAAATGTTAGCAATTAGCGTCGCTTTATTGAGCAACGCTATTTTTACTAAAACAACATTTTTACTGCACAGTATGTGTCTACTGCGAAACAATTGTTATTTTAAAAGCTTTTTTACTGTCAACATCCCACTACTTAATCCGAAGAGCGAAATCTTTTCACTTCCCATGTTCTCAATTGTTCTCCTCCAATCCATGACTTGTCGATACACGAGCTCCTTTACCGCATCTGAAATCAGCACTAACAAATATAGATTATACTCAAGACCAAGTAGCTTTCCGTAGTTACCTCATAAACCCAAGAATCAAAAGACAGTTTCAAAATCTATGGTTTCCTGAATGATTGCTCAGTGAGAACCAATAAGTTAAAAGAGGTATTTCTCCTGAAAAAGAAAGTCAGTTTCCTTTTTCAGTTTGACTCTTACAGGTTTGATAAAGTTCAAAATGTCAGAGCAGATATCTGATATGGTCAAGGGTAATTCAACACAAGAAACGTTTCTACTTCAAGCAAAAGTGTGTTTCGCTGTTCAAAAGCCTGACTGATTTGACTCTTTGTTAGCATTAATACATTTGGGTTCATTTTCCATCATCCCCACTTCTCATTGTAATGCATATTTATAGATATTCAATAACGTAAACTGCACAATGTTAGAATTTTTAAAAATCTATAGATCTACTACTGTGTGAAATGTAAAAGCCAATTATTGTACTATGACTATCCAACTTTTCCGAAAAGGTATCTTTTCACCAATCATTAAGATCTTGCAATCTAACGAAGGCAGGAAATCTGTACCTTGATTTATGGATCGACAATAAAAAGAGGTGGCGAATTCTTATCTCGCTTGCCCCATATCGCACCGTACAAACTGATTCAGTTCTGAAACGAAGAAATATCCACCTTTTTGAAGCTCCTCCTTTATATCTTCAGCATCTACAAATATATCTGCGCCAGTTCCTCAAGCGAATTGAAATGACCATTTCTCAATTGATCATTCAAATACTTTACCCGTTTCTCTATCGGATATCGATAGAATTGATTCCCGTACATATATTATCCCTCCTCCCGCTAAGAAAAGTTTTGAAAGTAAGAACTGAGATGTGTTAAATAAATGTTTGTCTTTAATTAACGGGTCCGTTTTGAGGTGTAAAAATGAAAAAACGATTAAAACCAACATCAATTTTGACCAATGAATTGACATCAAAATTACATCAAAAAAGCAGGGCGATCGTCCTGCTTTGATTTGTCAATTATAAGTATCAATTACTTTGAATAATATCATTATACATTCTCTCAAACAGTTCCAATGGCAATGTAAGTTTTGTTGTTTTGTCACCACGCCAATAAGTAACTATTTCAACTTGGTTCCCTTTTTTCTCAACTTCTAATAAAGCATTTTCACCTTTATCTCTAATGGACACCGAACGGTTTCCATTGTTCTTTTTTTTCTTTTTGTAGTCGTAAATTAAACTAAAATTACTCATAGAAATTCCCCTTCCTGGTAAAACTTTGTTTTAATATTTTTTATTTTAACACTAATACCAAAGCTCCTTTAAAAAATCACCCTAGTTTCCGTAGAATGAATTACATTTAAAATGACAACGAATCGACATATCTATTAGCAAAGTTCACACTCTTTTCATAAACTGTTCCCATATTCTTGATTGGATAAAAATTCTCCTGCCAAAAACAAAGTCATTTTTAACAAACATTTGGATAAATCCTGTCATAACAACAAAGAATTGCGTGCCAAAATGGATGTCAGTTTGCACGTCATTTAAATGTCATTTTTTATTTTGTACCCGAAAACGGAACCCGTTAGTCTTTAATGCTCTTTTCCTTTTTTCGCTCCAATAAAAAGAAATCGAGAAATGTACCAATCGATACTTTCCTCGATTCCCTTCAATCCTATTCCCTTGTTTTATTTCCCAATCATCGTCACACTTTTTTTGATACACTCTTTTTCGCAAAAAGAGGTTGTTTCAAATCCTTTACTTTTTTATACAGAAACTATGAACCTACCATCAGTTGAATAATCAAGAATCTATCCAACAACTACTTTTATATACATGCAACATAAAGAGTTAACTTCTCATCCTGCACACCCTAAGCGTTGCAGCACTTCCTCCGGACGTTCGTGGATGTAGTGGACAAACCGAGCAATGGCCTGGACGATATCGTTTCGATTTTTGTGAAACACATTGGCGATCACGGTGTCTTTCAGCCATTTCCACAAGCGTTCGATCGGGTTCAGTTGCGGAGAATACGGAGGAAGGTAAATAAAGTGAAAACACTGTCCTTCTTCCCGCAAAAACTCCTTGACCATTTTGGCATGGTGAATGCGGGCGTTATCCAACACCAAAACCATGAGACGGTCTAAATAGCGCTCTTTGAGCATTCTCAAGAAATCCAAGAACGTCGCGGCATTGGCAGCGGTCGTTTGATGAAGCACCGTTTCACCATCATGGACGTTGACCGCGCCAAACAGCGATACGTGGGCATGATGGCCAAACGTCGGCACTTGTTTTTGGCGGCCGACTTCCGACCATGTGGACCGCAAGACATGGTAAGAGCGGATATGGGTTTCATCGATGTACAGAAGAACAGCATCTTCTGTCTCCTTGGTGATCAAGTTTTTTTTATCAGATCCATTTGTTTTTCAAATTGTTTTTGCTCATCCAGATTTCCTTTCGCCAGTGTGTACGTCGGTCGTGTCCACGACAGCCCTTTGCGGTGCAGGAGTTTTCGCAGCGCTTCGCGGGAAATGGAAACACCGAATTGCTTTGCGACATAGGATTGCAGGAGTTTGGTGTTCCACGCCGAAGCGACGTCCCAGCCCAGTTCCGCGGGAGTAGTGGTCAACACAAGCTGTTTGATCTTTTCCTGCTGTTCTTCGGTGAGAAACGGCTCCCGCCCGGGGGCGAAATCCCGATGAAGCAGGAGTTCAAGGCCGCCTTCGTTGAACAGCGACACATAATGGGAAACAGTTTGTCGGCACACGTTGACCATGGAGGCCACGTCTTTGCCCAAATAGCCTTCCATGACCAGGCGGACGGCCATCACACGTTGGCGGAGATGGGCGTTTTTGATCTTCCGTTCCTGCTTGCGGAGTTTCCGGGGCGTCCATCCATGGTTGTCGGTGATTTTGAGACGTTTCATGCAGAATTCCGCTCCTTTTCCATGTTTTTCATTAGGAGCAGTATAACCGGAGTGGGCACCGCTTATGCGAAGGTTAACTTTTCAATGAGCATGTATATAAATCTTTTCTATTATGACTGCTAAAACGGTGTGCTTCTTTAAAGTGTTTTTCCATCACAATATCCCATCCCTTTCCCTATGCCTGTATTGTGTTTTTCTCTTGAATTATCCTTTCCTTTATTAGACTAAACTGCCTATTAGTTGAATAACCTCTACAAATATATTAACATAAAATTCCACATAACCTTCAAAAAACACGTAAAAATGGTTTTCCTCACTCACATTGGTAAAACTAAACATTTTTACCCTTTTTTCATTTAAAATAAAATAGGAGGGGTAATCAATGAATGTAAATTTTGAACAGAGGTGTAAGGAACTATATCAAAAAGAAGTGGCTTTCTTTAAAGAAGCTGACATCGATATAAAACACGATTACATCATTCATGAAAATATCTGTTCGTTAGATATATTTATTCTAATAGTCGATTTGGGGTCAATGGTATTTATTAAATATAGTTTCAATAAGAACAATTTAGAAGATGTAAAAAGAAAAGAGCATATTGTAAGCCCTGGTTCCGCAGATGTGTTAAGACGATTATTAACAAATGAATGATATTATGATAAGGAGATGGAAAAATGAAAATAATTCCTTCCAGAAAACCCCAACCAGTCACATATTCGCAGTACGAACGATACACCCCTGAAAAATTGGAGTTAGTACAAGGTGATTTGTTATGGAGCGACCAGGAACGAATAGATTTGCTCATGCTCCTACTCTATAATGTCGGATTAGAGGCATTCATTCAACAACTACCTCCAAAATCGATAAGTGAATTAAAATCTTTGTTAGAATGTAGTGAGAAGAAAGATAGTGCGAAAACGACAAAAGGATTAAAACGAACGAGGAAAAGAAATCCTTTGCAACCTCATACCAAGGTTAATGATTGGGGCATACAAGAAATCCTGGATAAGATGGATAAAGCAATAGAAAAACTCTACAGGAAATGGTAAAAGTCCTAATGAAAATGAATTGTGAACTTTGTTACAAAGTAGTGATAAAAAACAAGTGTTAAAAGTGAAAAAAACCGTTAAAAGAGTGGATGTACCTATACCAACACCATCTCCATATGAAACAAAATTAAAGAAAGATACTCAACATGTGTTAATGTTTCTAAAACAACTCAACAAAAGAATCTAAAAGTCCTCTTGTAGAGGACTTCTCCTTATTCTTCTTCACAAATTGAATAGAGTTAGTCTAATACAGAATAAAAGTCATCAACTAAGAATATATGTTCGTATCAATCACAAAAAAATTTCCGTTTTATCGGTTTTTGTTTCAAAACAGCATCCCTTTCCCCTTTTGACATAACCAGCTCTCCCTCTCTTTATTTCCTCTCCCATGTCCCCTTGCAAAAAGGGCATTGCCAATGCGTAATCCTATCGAGTTCCCTGTTATAAATCCCTATTTTTAGACGAGAATAAGGCGATGAATAACGTTCTCTCAAGCTGTAAGGAATTTTTTCGCCAATTAGGTCCGCTCCACAATGTGGGCAATGTTCAATTGGTCTCTCTTCCATATCTCCCTCTCCTTCTGAAGACATTATACTATATAAAGGAAAGGAGGGAAGCAGAAAAACTATTTCGTTCATATTGTGAACTTAAAATTAGTAGAGTGGTTAGTTTTACTCTCCATTGCTTAAAATCTTTCCTAATCAGTAAAATATTGCACCCTGACATGTTCGATTTCTACGGACCTTAGAAAAGGGTATATAATGTAAGATACAGATGAACAATAATAGAAAGGAGGCACTCACGATGTGCGAAACAACGAAAAAAGAACATGCGGCATCCTTCTCCACGTTTCTTCAGGAGTTACAGAAAGAATGGAGATTTCATCAACATGGTGGAACGAGTTATCGTCAAAAAACGGCAGAGCTTTCGTTAGAAGTGGCACATAAAGTCGGGAGCATTGTTCCATTTTTGGAATCAAAAGTTGCCAAACAAACCGTTCCCCGTTTATTACCTGATCTTGATCATCATCGTGTAGAAGATATGGCGAAGATGCTACATGTTATCGCAAAAGAACTCCATATGAATACAACTCTTTCAGATGAAGTAAAATCCTATATACAACAAAAACGTCAACATCGAAAGTCCTTGTCTTTCGTGAAAAAATAAAAGAGCTGGCACTTTTTTGTTGCAAGTTCTCTCTATTATCATCGCTTACCAGTGACATGTTCTTTTTCTACACCTAAATCCTTTATAAACTGCCCGAGGGAGAAAGCCCAAACAGAATATGTATCATTTTATTAGCTCCCCCTCAACTGTGGCTATAAAATTTTTTTAGTTTCCCTTATTTCTTTCCACTTTATTTTGTACTCATTCTTTAAGTCATACGTAATAACCATCTGCCAGTAGTCTTTTGAATTGTTCCTTTTAACAGCTTTTCCTTCTAAAAAGACGATATATGTCTTCTCTCCCTCGCCGATATAGAATACAACAACTAAACAATATGAATGCGAAAAGCTAAAATGTAGGGCAATTACATTGCTTGTAGCTGCATAGGTTCAGCTATTTCTCTCCTGTTTATCGTGTCCATTTTCTTGACATAACACCACCTTATCCCTTTCCCCTCTTTTTGCTCACTCCAAATAAAAAGGAATCGAGAAATGTACTAAAGGCACTTTCCCCGATTCCCTTGAATTCTCTTCTTCCCTCTTTTCCTCAACAATCATTAGACTTTTTTGTGTATCGTCAAAGTTTTTTAAGGGAAACAATATGAGAAATTACTTAAACAAGTTATTTATTGGACTGAATTTCGCATGTCCTTGCTGCACTTCACTGCTGAAAAGGTTGACATACACTTTTGTTACTTCCAATGACGTATGTCCTAGTATTGCTTGCAATTGAAATGCATTTGCTCCATTTAACACACATAATTTGGCGAATGTATGACGGAATGTGTGTGGGGAACAGCGAACATTCTTTATTCCTGCCTTCTTTCCATACTCTCTAATTCTATCCTGTACTTGTTTTTTACTCAATGGAGTGTTGTCCCGAGTAATAAATAAGTAATCTGTATCGACATTCCCTCTGACAACCAAATATTTTTTTAATTGATTAATCATTTTATCTTGAATGGGAACAAAGCGCTCAAAGCCACCTTTTGTGTTTCGAATACGGATGACCTTTTGTTGCCAAATGATATCCGTTGTTTTTATACCCACCAGTTCATTTACTCGAACTCCCGTTTCCAACAACAACATCATAATCGTATAATCCCTTAAACCTATAAACGTACGAAGGTCACACGCTTTAAATAACGCCTTTATTTGCTGGTTGTCAAACGTTTCTACAATCTTTTTTCTTTCCTTTAACAATTTGATGTCTTTCATTGGATTGTTTTTTATGAGATTTCGATCTTCCAAAAAGTTGAAAAATGCCCTCATGGCTCGTAAACGGGAGTTAATGCTTACCGTCTTCAGCCCTTTCTCTTTCATATACATAATGACATTTCGTTTAATGGTTTCGCCCGTCCATTTACTTACACGCAATTCAATTTCCTGCTCTTTCAGCAGTTTTATAAATGCATTCAACTCACTGCGATAATATTTAATCGTATGTTCCCGCAAATTTCTTAGTTCGCAATCCTCAATAAATATCTCTAACAATTCCTCAAATGTGTATTCAATTTCTGCGTTATCATCAGATATTAGCAATAGTTCCTCTCGACTCAGTTCACCTCTCCTTTTCATCTTGCTATTTCTCTGCAATGTCCCCTCATTTCTCATTTCCAACTCACCTCACCGAACACGATTAGCCGCACACGATTTTTCTTGCTCGAATCGTATTCGGTAAAAATAAATCAAGGGTTCCCACAATCGTGAGAACCCTTGATCCTAAAGCCTTTTCCCTATTTTCGATGCCGATGGTGGGAGTCGAACCCACACGGGGGGCTACCCCACACGATTTTGAGTCGTGCGCGTCTGCCAATTCCGCCACATCGGCGCGACAATCAACATTTTACCAAATTATCTTTCAACTGTCAACACTTTTTTATTCATTAGATATGGAGGCGGCACCCGGATTCGAACCGGGGATAAAGGTTTTGCAGACCTCTGCCTTACCACTTGGCTATGCCGCCTTGATCAAGAGCGGAAGACGGGACTCGAACCCGCGACCCCCACCTTGGCAAGGTGGTGTTCTACCGCTGAACTACTTCCGCATCCGTGGCTGGGGTAGCTGGATTCGAACCAACGCATCACGGAGTCAAAGTCCGTTGCCTTACCGCTTGGCTATACCCCAACGTTGTAAGTGAAGGGCGACTAGTGGGAATCGAACCCACGCATGCCAGAGCCACAATCTGGTGCGTTAACCACTTCGCCATAGTCGCCATGATCATGATAGGAATGGCAGGGGCAGTAGGAATCGAACCCACACCGGAGGTTTTGGAGACCTCTGTTCTACCATTAAACTATGCCCCTTTGTTAAAATGGTGGAGGGGGACGGATTCGAACCGCCGAACCCAAAGGGAGCGGATTTACAGTCCGCCGCGTTTAGCCACTTCGCTACCCCTCCAAGGAATGGTGCCGACTGCAGGACTTGAACCCGCAACCTACTGATTACGATTCAGTTGCTCTACCAATTGAGCTAAGTCGGCATAAGATGAATGAAGAAGGTGGCTCATTGTTGAGCTCTGTGCCTCTTCCTCTACCAACTGATTCGAAGAAGCGGAATGCGTCGAGGCAACTCGAAGCGAATTCGATGAAGCAGATGCTCGTCTCTACCAATTCAGCTAAGTCGGCATGCAAACCTATTCTAGTTGTTTCATGGTGGCTCGGGACGGAATCGAACCGCCGACACAAGGATTTTCAGTCCTTTGCTCTACCGACTGAGCTACCGAGCCATATATTATTTTTTAACTCGCTCGTTGAATTGCTCTGTGCCTCTTCCTCTACAAGCTGATTCAAAGACGCTCGATGCGTCGAGGCAACTCGAAGCGAATTCGATGAAGCGGATGCTCGTCTCTACCGAATGAGCTGCTGAGCCGTATTTTTCATCTTTCACAATTTTGAAAGAATGGCGGTCCCGACGGGACTCGAACCCGCGATCTCCTGCGTGACAGGCAGGCATGTTAACCACTACACTACGGGACCAATTTTGGTTGCGGGG
>NZ_AYSF01000027.1:0-57651 GCF_000498995.1 Geobacillus thermopakistaniensis | reverse complement strand
TCGCGCTTCGTTTCGTTCAGTTTTCAAGGAACGAGACCTCTTCTTGAACTTGCTTCGTTGCAGTCTTGCGCCGAGGAACCCAATTCCCCCGAATTCACTAGAAGACACAGGCGCAAAGTTGCTGCATTGAAACAACTTCTCTGCTGATTTGCAGTCTTGAACTGAAGAATAGTTGAATCTTCCTCTTGCAAACAGCTCTTTTATACTAACATGCCTCTTTTTTCTTGTCAAGATCTTTTCCGTTGCTTTTCGTCACTCACCGCTATCGAACACTCTGTCCGATTAGCGACGATTTTTAATATACCACTTACCAATCAAAAATGCAATATCTTTTTTAGGGGAATTTCAGGAACCGACGCCAGACCGTTCCTTTAGGCTTCCTCCATCTCTTCGACGGTAAGAGGACTGGCAAATAAGTTTCATAACCGCCATGGCTGTCCGCATAAGATGTTATTAGGACAACGATTTTACAATGCAAAAAAGGGGGCCGATGTCATGTTTTACGCGTTGAACGGACGGACGCTGAAAAAAGCTCTCATTATTATCTGCTCCGCCTTTTTCACCGCCGTCGTCTTGTACGCTTATGAAATGAACCGTCCAGTTTTTTCGCTTCCTTCTGGGCCGAAGGCGGTATATAAAGTGGACAACGCCCGCAATGAGGTGGCGTTGACGTTCGATATCAGCTGGGGAGATGAGAATGCAGACAAAATTTTGGATGTCTTGAAGCAGCACGGGATTCAAAACGCGACCTTTTTTTTATCCGCCTCATGGGCCGAACGCCATCCAGCCGTAGTGAAGCGGATCAAAGAGGAGGGGCATGAGATTGGCAGTATGGGATATAACTTTGTCAACTATACGGAACTTGAGAACGCCAAAATCCGTCAAGATTTAATCATGGCGAAAAAAGTGTTTGACATGTTGGGAATTAAACAGGTTGAGCTGCTGCGCCCCCCTGGGGGGAACTTCAACAAAAATGTGTTAAAAGTTGCTCAGTCCCTCGGCTACACTGTCGTCCATTGGAGCATTGACTCGAAAGACTGGCTCAACCCTGGGACAGACCAAATTGTTGAGAACGTCACGAGGGACCTGGAACCGGGCGATATCGTGCTCCTTCACGCATCTGATTCGGCAAAACAGACAGCCAAAGCGCTGCCGAAAATTATCGCTTCCATGAAAGAAAACGGCTACAAAAACGTCAACCTCTCCGAGCTGTTGGCGAATGGCGAAGCCGAAAGCCGCGGGATCGAGTGACACGTTCCGACAGCGGCCTGCGCCGGTGCGGCTGGATTGCGGCGGCAGACAAGCCGCCAATTGGAATGATTGGCTTTTGGCGAACAGCCGTTTTTTCGCGGCTGCCATAAGAAAACAGGCGGCGCCTTGCTTTCTTTATTGTTTCGCGCTGCCTGTCAATTTATGCAGTATAAGAAGCTGGTATGCATTGCATACTAATAAAGGAATCAACATCAAATACAGCCAATCACGGTCGTTGATGCGCAACACGGGAAACCATTCAATGACCGTAACGACGACCATAAAGAACAAAGCCGGAACGAACGCCCCTTTGTTCGTCTGTGCGCTCTTGACGTAGGCAACAACGAGACCAACCACCAAAATGAACAATGCGGTCAATAGATACGGAATGATTGAATCGCCCTTGTCCGCAAACGCCATGTAGCGGAAATACACTAAATCGAACAGCACGAACATGATCAAAACAACCTGCACAGCGTTCCATAGCGAACGGAAGATGCCAAGCCCGAACCGGTGGACGGTTAAATAAGCAAAAAACCCCGCCTGACTGATGACGCTGAAAATAAAGCCAACACCGATATGCCATAACAAAACAGCCATAAATTCGACCATTTCCAGGCGCAACAGCAAGCGCCCGAATTCTTCCCAGTTGAACACAATGCCGACGGCCGCCGTGGCGATGCCGCCGATCAGCAGCGTCGATAAAAATAAACGCACCCATTTGCGGCTGTTCACAGCTTCATCCTCCATCATTTCAGCATAACCCGCTTACCATTTTACCAGCGCCCTTGTGAAAAAGCCAGCTCCGATCTCCCCCATGTATATTTTTTTCGCCAACATTCATATTAAGGGTGAGGGATTTTTGCAGAAAGGAGCTCACTTTCATGAACAAATGCCTACCGCTCCTCTTGCTCAGTTTTCTCGTTCTTGGTTCCTGTGCCCCTCAAGAAATCAGCCCCCCTCCCCCGGATTATGACGAAACGAAAAAGATGGTTGTTGACATTTTAAAAACCGACGAGGGGAAAAAGGCGATTCAAGATATTATGTCGGAAGATCAGATGAAGCAGCAACTAGTCATAGATCAAAAAGCTGTAAAAGAAACGCTGCAACAAATGCTGACATCCGATCAAGGAAAAAAGTTCTGGGAAAGTGCGTTAAAAGACCCGAAATTCGCTGAAAGTTTTGCCAAAGGGCTGCAAGCAGAACATGAAAAAATGATGAAGGCGCTCATGAAAGATCCCGATTACCAGGCGCTGATGATCGATATTTTAAAAGATCCAGAAATGGAAAAAGCCATGGTCGATGTCTTAAAAAGCAAAGAGTTCCGCCAGCATTTGCAAAAGGTGATCACGGAAACGTTGAACAGCCCGCTGTATCAGGCGAAAATTCAAGATATGTTGATGAAAGCAGCTGAAAAGGTTCAGCAAGGCGGAGAAAAACAAGAAGAAGGCGGAGGGGAAGGGGGAGAGGGAGAAGAAAGCACCGGCAACCAACAAGGCGGAGGAGGTTAATCAAGCAAAAAAGCGTCCGTGCGCTGAAAACCGCCAACGCTCTAATCGGCGGTTTCTCGCCATCGGACGCTTTTTGTGAAACCGATTAATATTTTGCAACGATTTTGCGGGCGATATCCATATAAATTTTCCCGATCGGATGATCTTCTGCGTAAACGGACGGAGCGAAGTCGTCGTCGTTCCAATCCGGCTGCTGAAGCGGCAGCTGCCCTAACAGCTCGGTTTGCAGCTCTTTGGCCAGCTTTTCTCCGCCACCCTTGCCGAAGACATACTCCCGCTCCCCTGTTTTCCGGCTCTCGTAGTACGACATATTTTCGATCACGCCGATAATTTCATGTTCGGTGCGCAACGCCATTGCCCCAGCGCGGGCAGCGACAAACGCAGCGGTCGGATGCGGAGTCGTGACGATAATTTCTTTGCACGACGGCAAGAGCGTATGGACGTCCAAGGCGACGTCGCCCGTACCAGGCGGCAAGTCAAGCAGCAAGTAATCCAAGTCTCCCCATTCGACCTCTTTGAAAAAGTTGTTCAACATTTTCCCAAGCATCGGGCCGCGCCAAATGACCGGGGCGTTGTCCTCGACGAAAAAGGCCATCGAAATGACTTTTACGCCAAACCGTTCGACCGGGATGATTTTGTCGCCCCTCACCGTCGGGCGCTCGGTGATTCCCATCATGTCCGGAACGCTGAACCCATAAATGTCCGCGTCAATCAACCCGACTTTTTTGCCGAGCCGGGCGAGCGCGACCGCCAAATTGACGGAAACGGTCGACTTGCCGACTCCACCTTTGCCGCTGGCAATGGCGATATACGTCGTTTTTTGCTTGTTTTCGCTATATTTCTCCACCACGTCGCGCGGCAGTTCGGCGAACCGCAGCCCGACCGTCGCAGCGCCCGCGTCTTTCAGCTGCTCGACGATCGCCGTTTGCACGCGAAGCTGCTCGGGCGTTCCGGTTTTGGCGAGCGCGATTTTCACGCTGACATGGTTTTTCTCTTCCTTAATTTTGATTTCTTGGATGGCATTCGTCTCTTTAAACGTTTTGTTTAAAAAGGGATCTTTCATCTTTTCAAGAATGGCGCGCACTTCAGTTTCCGTCAACATCGTATTCACCAACCCTTTTGCAAATCAATGGTCATTTCTACGTGTTATCATACCATAAATCGGCAGACGGCCGCCATGTTTGACTTGCTCCCGCACGTCCCCGCGGTTGAAAAGGGGGGAATTTCTAATTCCTTTTGGCGAAACAAGGCCGGTCGGCTGTCTGTCTCCTCTGTTCCGACCTTAAAAAATCCCCGCTACTCGCGAGGCGTATGTTCATTGGAAAAATAGCGGAGCACTCCTTTATAAATCGAGGCGGCCAGCTTCGTTTGGTAGCCATCAGACACAAGCAGCTCTCGCTCATCGGGATTCGACAAAAACCCAACCTCGACAAGCGCGCCGGGGATTTTTGCATGCTTGAGCAAATAGACGGTATCAATCATTTTTGCCAGTCGATGGGTGTTCTCCAAATTGCGCCGCAATTCCGCTTGGATAAATCTCGCCAGCCGCTCGTTTTCGATGAACGACCCGTAATAAAACGTCTGCGCTCCTCGCCAACGCGGCGACGGGATGGCGTTGAGATGGATGCTGATGAAAAGATCGGCATTCGATCGATTGACGAAAGCCGTTCGTTCGAGCAAATCCTCCGTTTTCCGTCGGCTGTAGCCGCGTGTGGACGGGCTGGCCAAGTCCCGATCCGTCTCGCGCGTCATCAGGACGAGCGCCCCTTGCTGCTGCAGATAATCGCGCAGCTTTTTCGCCACGTTGAGCGCGATGTCCTTTTCCACCGCCTCGCCACCGACGGCGCCGCCGTCCGGCCCACCATGGCCGGGGTCCAATACGATGATTCTCCCCGATAATGGGAGATTCCATGGTTTTGTTGATGTCAAATCGGAAAATAAAGACGGAAATAGCAAAGTGCTCATAAGGGCGACGGCAGCAAAAGCGACCAGCCACTTCCATTTTTCTCTCATTGTTTCTCCTCCCGCACGTTTCCCTTCTCTATCTTATATGGGACAAGGCGCGGGAATAGAACTCATTCAGCGAAGTTTTAGACGACGCCGTTTTTTGCCCCGCTCAAATCCTTCCGTCCACCAGTTGCCGATATATTGTTCACACGCGTCATACAGCGACTGGCTGAGGAAATCGTTGTCGATATTGCCCCAAAAGCAAAGAAAATCAAACAGCGTATCGATCAAATATTTTTCTTCTTGAGCACATCGACAACGTACGCTGGCCGCCGGCTCCCCATAATAGCCGAATCGGCTGTAGCGAGCGCCGAGCAAATACGCTTCAATGGCCAGATCAATACAGCCTTCCTCAACAACGGATGGGAACATCCGATACGCCGTATAAAACGGAACAAAGTGCTCAAGCGCTTTGGTCCGTAATTTCTCAAGCGACAGTTCGCGCAACATGTTCCGTTCATAGCGAAGCTGCTTTTCCTGCCTTTTTTCCGCCAATGAAGTGATGACTGTCATCGTCTTTCACGCTCCTTTACGATGTAGTGTCTAACGATCGCTCACAATCATACGCGCGGGCGAAAGGCAGAAATAAGCAAAAAACCCAGCCAAATCGGCTGGGTTGGAACATCACGCGATTAACGTTTCGAGAATTGCGGAGCGCGGCGGGCGCCTTTGAGCCCGTATTTTTTGCGTTCTTTAACGCGAGCATCGCGCGTCAGCAAACCGGCCCGTTTCAGCACCGTGCGGAATTCCGGATCGACTTCAAGCAACGCACGGGCGATGCCATGGCGAATCGCACCGGCTTGGCCGGCAAATCCGCCGCCTTGGACATTCACCAAAACGTCGTAGCTGCCAAGCGTTTCCGTCAATACGAGCGGCTGTTTTACCATTTCGATGAGCGCTTCCGTCGGGATGTACTCGCGAATGTCACGCTTATTGACAATGATGCGGCCATCGCCCGGGACAAGGCGGACACGGGCGACCGAGCTTTTGCGACGACCTGTGCCGTAATATTGTACTTGTGCCAAAATCATACCCTCCCTTATGATTATCCGCGAAGTTCATACACTTCTGGTTTTTGTGCTTGATGCGGATGTTCGCTTCCACGGTAAACGTGCAACTTTTTGAACATTTGCCGGCCAAGGCTGCCTTTTGGAAGCATGCCGCGCACCGCACGTTCGATCATTTGTTCCGGGTAGTTCGTACGCATTTCCAGCGCTGTTCTTACTTTTAAGCCACCCGGATATAAGCTGTGGCGATAGTACAGTTTTTTCGTCAACTTTTTCCCAGTCAGTTCGACTTTGTCCGCATTGATGACGATGACGTGATCTCCGCAATCAACGTGCGGAGTGAACGTCGGTTTATGTTTGCCGCGCAACAGCGCTGCTACTTCGCTGGCTAAGCGGCCTAACGTTTTGCCAGCTGCGTCGACAACGTACCATTTACGCTCTACTTCATTCGGTTTCGCCATATAAGTCGTACGCAATGCAGTTCCCTCCTAAAATAAAAAAATGAACAAACAAAATGGTCGTTTATTTCAACACGATTATGGTCCGGGGCTAATCGTGGAAAATACATGCCATATGATATAATAGCTTGCCGGCGCGCCAATGTCAAGAAGATGTTACACAAGGACTCGTTGTCTTAAAAAGCCGGAGAAAACCATCAGCCATCCACCAATGAGTGAACCAAACATTCATCCTCATAGTATACGCGCCATAAATACAGCCCTTCGGCCGGCGCGGTTGGACCAGCGAGGCGCCGATCTTTCGCCGCAAGCAGTGTCGAAATGTCGGCGGGAGAACGCTTCCCTTGGCCGATCTCCAACACCGTGCCAACGATAATGCGCACCATGTTGTACAAAAAGCCGCTGCCGACAAACCGAAACTCGAGCATCGGGCCGTCGGCCTTCACTTCAGCCCGATACATGGTGCGCACCCGGTCTTCGATCGACGTTTTTGCGGAACAAAAGCTTGTAAAATCGTGCGTTCCATGAAGCAAACGAAGCGCCTCGTTCATCGCGCTGATATGAAGCGAATATGGATGCCATGCGCAATAATGGCGGCGAAACACGTCGCGCTCGGCAGCCGTCCATACTTTATAGCGGTATTCTTTCGCTTTCGCCGAAAAACGGGCGTGGAAGTCTGCATCGGCCTCCTGTACAAAGCGAACGACGATATCATCCGGCAGCTGGGCGTTCAACGCCTTTTTCCACTGCTCCGAGGAAAGGGAAAGCGGCGTATCAAAGTGGATCACTTGCCCATAGGCATGAACGCCGGCATCCGTCCTTCCGGAAGCCGCCACACGCACTTTTGTCCCTTTATGCATCCGCCGAAGCACTTCCTCAAACTCGCCTTGCACCGTCCGCTTTCCCGGCTGGATTTGGTAGCCGGAAAAGTGGGTGCCATCATAGGCGATGATGCATTTGATCCGTTGTGTCATGGCCTTCCTCCGCTATGAGCGTAATAAACAAAGCAATACGGCCAGCAGCGCCACAGCCGCTAAAAACGCGATGTCCACCGGCTTCCAAGCGAGCTGGCGGAATTTCGTCCGCCCTTCCCCGCCGCGGTAGCCGCGCGCCTCCATGGCTGTCGCCAGCTCATCGGCTCGTTTGAACGAGCTGATAAACAGGGGCACAAGCAGTGAGACAATGGCTTTCATCCGTTCGGAAAAACGGCCGCCAGAAAAATCAACACCACGAGCCGCCTGTGCTTTCATAATTTTTTCCGTCTCTTCCATCAATGTTGGAATGAATCGAAGCGAAATGGCCATCATCAAGGCGAGCTCATGGACAGGAACGCGCATCTTTTTGAGCGGCCCGAGCAAACTTTCGACGCCGTCGGTCACTTCAATCGGCGTCGTCGTCAACGTCAACATCGTCGTCATCAATACAAGGAGCAAAAACCTTAGGGAAATAAAGACCCCTTGCTTGATGCCGCCTTCATATACAGAGAGCGCACCGATTTGGTAGATGACGTCTCCTTCTTTCGTCATGAATAGATGCAACAGCAATGTAAACAAAACGACCCATAAAATCGGTTTCAAGCCGCGGGCAATGAACGAAAACGGGATGCGAGACAGAGCTGCAAAGGCAAACGCAAACAGCGACAGCAGTGCATACGTCGCCGCATTGTTCGCCAAAAAGACGATCAGGACGTAAGCAAACACGATCAATAGTTTGGCGCGCGGGTCTAAGCGATGAATGACGGAATGACCAGGCACATATTGCCCGATAATCAAATGATTAGTCATGGACGCTCACCTTGGAGAACAATTGCTGGATGGCTTCCGCTGTCTGTTCCAACGTCAAGCATGGCGACGGAATGACAACGCCGAACCGCTTTTCGAGCTGCTGTTTCAATTTGACCGTTTCCGGCACACTCAAACCGATGGCAGCCAGTTTGTCAGCGTCGCGAAACATCTCTTCCGGCGTTCCGTGGCCCCATACCGTTCCTTCATGCATGACGATGATTTCATCAGCGTACCGAGCTGCATCTTCCATGCTGTGGGTGACGAGAACGGTTGTCAACTGCTTCTCACGATGGAGGCGATAAAACATCTCCATCATCTCTTTTCGCCCGCGCGGATCAAGGCCCGCGGTCGGTTCATCGAGCACGAGCACTTCTGGTTCAAGCGCGAGCACGCCGGCGATGGCGACGCGCCGCATTTGCCCTCCGCTCAAATCAAACGGCGATTTCGCCAATACGTCTTCACTCAATCCGACGAGCTTAATGAGCTCCCGCGCCTTCCGCTTCGCCTCGTCTTCCGGCACGCCAAAATTGAGCGGGCCAAAACAAATATCTTTCTCCACCGTTTCTTCAAACAACTGGTGCTCCGGGAACTGGAAGACGACCCCGACCTTTTTGCGCAGCGGTTTCAGCTGCTTTGGCCGCTTATGGCTCGTGATCGTCTCTTCGCCGATCTTCACCGCGCCGCTTGTCGGCTGCAGCAACCCGTTTAAATGCTGAAGGAGGGTCGATTTTCCTGAGCCCGTATGCCCAACCACGGCAACGTACGCCCCGCTTCGGATTGCGACATTGACATCATAGAGCGCCCGACGGGCAAGCGGTGAACGGGCGTTGTACACATGCTCTACTTTTTCGAATACAATGTCCATAGCTCCTCGACCAACTCCTCTGTCGTGAAATATCCAGCCCGAAGCGGAATGCCTTGTTCCCGCAAGCGACTGCCCATTTTCACGGCAAACGGCAAATCAAGACCGATGCGCTCGAGCTTGCTTCCGAGCCGAAAGATTTGCTCCGGCGTCCCTTCTGCCATCACTTCGCCTTTGTTCATCACAATGAGACGGTCCGCCTTCGCTGCCTCTTCCAAATCATGGGTAATTGACAAGACGGTAATGCGCTGCTGGCGGTTCAGGCGGCGCACCGTCTCAAGCACTTCTTCCCTTCCACGCGGGTCAAGCATCGATGTCGCTTCGTCCAAAATGATCATATCGGGGCGGAGCGCCAAAATGCCAGCGATGGCGACGCGCTGTTTTTGCCCCCCAGACAACCGGTGCGGCTCATAATGGAGAAACGGCTCCATATGGACTTGGCGAATGGCCTCGCGAATGCGCTCGACCATTTCCAAGCGCGGAATGCCGTTGTTTTCAAGGGCAAAAGCGATGTCGTCTTCCACGGTCGCACCGACAAACTGGTTGTCCGGGTTCTGGAACACAAGGCCGACGCGGCGGCGCACCTCCCAAACGGTTGCGTCGTTCAAAAGGCGTCCAAACAAGCGAATGGCGCCCCGCTCCGGCCGAAGCAAGCCGATCAGCATCCGAGCGATGGTCGATTTGCCGGATCCGTTATGGCCGACGATCGCTAACCACTCCCCGCGCTCGGCCGTGAAGCTGACGTTTTGCACCGCATAGTCGGATTGATTTGGATAGCGAAAGGACACTCCCTCGATCGACAAGATTGGTTCGGCCATGATCGTTTCCCCTTGCTTCGCCGCGTTGCAAACGCAGCCTGCTAAATGATGGTAAACAAAAAAAGGGCATAGATCCAGTTCAAACGAAACTGTCTCGCCCTTGTTGAAATGAAACCGTTACACGAGTTCAATAATGACCATCGGCGCCCCGTCACCGCGGCGAGGACCAAGTTTCATAATGCGCGTATAGCCGCCTTGGCGATCTTGGTAGCGCGGCGCAATGTCGCTGAACAGCTTTTGCAACGCATCCTGGCCGGTTTCGCTGTTGGCGACCTCCTTGCGGATGAATGCCGCTGCTTGGCGGCGGGCATGCAAATCGCCGCGTTTGCCGAGCGTAATCATTTTTTCCATGACCGAGCGCAGTTCTTTCGCCCGCGCTTCCGTCGTTTCAATGCGTTCGTTGATGATTAAGTCTGTTGCCAAGTCGCGAAGCAGTGCTTTTCGTTGCGAAGTCGTGCGTCCTAATTTTCTGTACGACATCAAATGTCCCTCCCTTTTAAAGTGATGTGTTCCTCATGGTGGCCATCATCAAAGCAATATGGTGAAAGTGTGTTTCCGGCTTGCCGGCGGAGGCCGGCACTTAGTCGTCTTTGCGCAGGCTGAGGCCAAGCTCAGCCAGTTTCGCTTTTACTTCCTCAAGCGACTTGCGGCCGAGGTTGCGCACTTTCATCATATCTTCTTCCGTTTTTTGCGTCAGTTCTTGAACAGTGTTGATGCCGGCCCGCTTCAAGCAATTGTAGGAACGAACCGAAAGATCGAGTTCCTCGATCGTCATTTCGAGCACTTTTTCTTTTTGATCGTCCTCTTTCTCGACCATGATCTCCGCATTTTGCGCCTCATCCGTCAAGCCGACAAAAATGTTCAAGTGCTCCGTTAAAATTTTCGCTCCAAGGGAAATGGCCTCTTTCGGCCCAATGCTTCCATCCGTCCACACATCAATGGTCAGCTTGTCATAGTCCGTCACTTGGCCGACCCTTGTATTCTCGACTTGATAGGAAACTCGGGAGACCGGCGTATAAATGGAATCGATCGGAATGACGCCGATGGGCTGGTCTTCGCGCTTATTCGCCTCAGCAGGAACATATCCGCGCCCCCGCTTGGCAGTCATGCGCATGCGCAGGCGGCCGCCTTCCGCCAGCGTCGCGATATGAAGGTCCGGGTTTAAAATTTCTACATCGCTGTCGTGAGTGATATCGGCAGCCGTGACAACTCCTTCACCCTGCACATCAATCTCCAACGTTTTCTCTTCGTCTGAATAAATTTTCAACGCTAGTTTTTTGATATTCAAAATGATGGCTGTCACATCTTCAACGACGCCGTCAATCGTTGAAAACTCATGCAAGACGCCGTCGATTTGCACCGATGTTACAGCTGCACCAGGGAGTGAAGACAATAGGATACGACGCAAGGAGTTCCCTAAGGTTGTACCATATCCACGCTCAAGCGGTTCGACGACGAATTTGCCATATTTGGCATCTTCGCTCAGTTCGACCGTTTCAATTTTCGGCTTTTCAATTTCAATCATCGATTATTATACCCTCCTTCAAAACGTCGAGACCCCGATCAAACGGTACACGCCTAACAACATTCCCCCATGAATCTCTCTTTACGCTTGCCTGCCATGGTCTTTATCATATCCCATTATTGACAATGGTGCAAATTCTATACAGGGGCGTTACACACGGCGACGTTTTGGCGGACGGCATCCATTGTGCGGGATTGGAGTGACGTCTTTGATCGCCGTAATTTCCAACCCGGCTGCTTGCAATGCACGGATCGCTGCCTCGCGGCCAGCCCCCGGACCTTTGACGTTCACTTCGACCGTTTTCATGCCATGCTCCATCGACGCTTTCGCTGCTGCTTCAGCCGCCATTTGCGCCGCAAACGGCGTTGATTTGCGCGAACCTTTGAACCCCAGCGAACCAGCGCTCGCCCAAGCAATGGCGTTGCCATGAACATCCGTAATCGTCACGATCGTGTTGTTGAACGTTGAACGGATATGGGCGATGCCTGTATCAATATTTTTTCTTACCCGGCGTTTACGAGTGTTTGTTCTGCGTGCCATTCGTCAAATGACCTCCTTTGCGTGATTATTTTTTCTTGTTCGCTACCGTGCGGCGCGGACCTTTGCGCGTGCGGGCATTGTTTTTCGTGTTTTGGCCGCGAACCGGCAATCCGCGGCGATGGCGAAGACCACGATAGCAGCCGATCTCCATCAACCGTTTAATATTTAACGATACTTCACGCCGCAAATCGCCTTCCACTTTTAAGCGGCCGACGATTTCACGAATGCGGCCAAGCTCTTCTTCCGTTAAGTCGCGAACGCGTGTGTCTTCCGATACGCCGGCTTCTTTTAAGATTTTTTGTGCTGTCGGTTTGCCGATCCCATAAATGTATGTTAACGAAATGACTACCCGTTTATCACGCGGAATATCGACACCTGCAATGCGTGCCATATGATACACCTCCTTGAAAATTACCCTTGGCGTTGTTTATGCTTCGGATTTTCACAAATGATCATAACTTTGCCGCGTCTGCGAATAACTTTGCACTTTTCGCAAATCGGTTTGACAGATGGTCTTACTTTCATGTTGTTTACCTCCCTAATTGAACGGAGTGCATTCCTTTATTTATATCGATACGTGATCCGTCCACGCGTCAAATCATACGGCGACAGCTCCACCGTCACCCGGTCGCCAGGCAAAATGCGAATGAAATGCATGCGGATCTTGCCGGATACATGAGCCAACACCGTGTGCCCATTTTCTAATTCTACACGAAACATCGCATTTGGCAATGTTTCGATGACGGTGCCTTCCACTTCAATTACATCATCTTTCGCCATCGAGCGGCTCTCCCTCCTTCGAATGAGTAACATTGTGTTACGCAAAACCGAACGTGATATCCATGATGATCGAGAAGACGTTTACCCCTTCCCACTTATGAAGTGGGAGACTCATTTCCACAATGTGTTAAAATTTCGCAGCCATCTTCTGTAATGACAATCGTATGTTCGAAATGGGCGCACCGTTTTCCATCGGCCGTGACGACGGTCCAATCGTCGGCCAACGTTTTCACGTAACGGCTGCCGGCATTGACCATCGGTTCGATGCACAGCGCCATCCCTGGCCGCAAAATCGGGCCTTTGTTCGGCGGCCCATAATGTGGGATTTGTGGGTCTTCATGTAAGTGTTGACCAATTCCATGCCCGACATACTCGCGAACAACGGAAAAGTGATGCGCTTCGACATACGTTTGAATCGCATGGGAGATGTTCGTTAAACGAGCGCCCGGTTTTGCCTCGGCGAGCCCGACGTACAGCGATTGCTCTGTCACGTCAAGCAACCGTTTCGTCTCGGCGTCGATCTCCCCGACCGGATACGTCCAGGCCGAGTCGGCGTGATAGCCTTCATACTGCGCGCCGACATCGATCGTAATAATATCGCCTTCCCGCAATGCGCGGCTGCTGGGAATCCCGTGCACAAGCTCTTCATTCACCGAGGCGCAAATGCTCCCTGGAAACCCTTGATACCCTTTAAACGACGGAATGGCGCCATGGGAACGAATCACTTCCTCCGCGATGGCGTCCAGTTCCTTTGTTGTGATCCCGGGACGAATGTGCTTTTGCAATTCTTTCAATGTAAGGGAAACGATTTTTCCCGCCTCGCGCATCAAAGCAATTTCCTGCGCGGTTTTGCAACGAATCATCGAGCAAGTCCCCCGAGCACTTCACAAATATCAGCAAACACCTTTTCCATTTCCTGTTCGCCGTTAATGTGGCGCAAATAGCCTTTTTGCTCGTAAAAATCGAGGAGCGGCTTCATTTGTTTCATATTCACCTCAAGCCGATTGGCCACCGTTGCTTCATTATCATCGGGGCGCTGGTACAGANCACCTTTTCCATTTCCTGTTCGCCGTTAATGTGGCGCAAATAGCCTTTTTGCTCGTAAAAATCGAGGAGCGGCTTCATTTGTTTCATATTCACCTCAAGCCGATTGGCCACCGTTGCTTCATTATCATCGGGGCGCTGGTACAGATCGCCACCGCATTTATCGCATACGCCCGGTTTCGCCGGCGGATGAAAAACGAGATGGTACGTTGCTCCGCAGTTGCGGCAAATACGTCTGCCGGTCAGGCGCTCCATTAAGACCTCTTGGCGAACGTCGATATGGATGACATAGTCAAGCTTGCGCCCGATTTCCGAAAGCAACGTTTCAAGCGCTTCTGCTTGGGCGACCGTGCGCGGGAATCCATCGAGCAAAAAACCATTTTGGCAATCCTCTTTGCTCAGCCGTTCGCGGACGATGCCGATCGTCACCTCATCCGGCACAAGATCGCCGCGGTCCATATACTGCTTTGCCTGCAACCCTAACGGCGTCCCTTCTTTGATCGCCGCTCGAAACATATCTCCCGTTGAAATATGCGGAATTCCGTAAGCCTCGACAATTTTCCCGGCCTGCGTGCCTTTGCCGGCACCCGGCAGCCCCATCAGCACTAAATTCATCCTAACTCCCCCTATCGGCAAGGGACGTCCGTTCTTGCCTTCTTTATTTGATGAATCCACGGTAATGGCGTTTCACCAGCTGGCTCTCAAGCTGTTTCATCGTCTCAAGCGCCACGCCGACGACAATAAGCAAGCTCGTACCGCCGATTCGTGCGGAAGACGGCAAGTTGGCAAAGTTCACAAAGAACACCGGCAGCACGGCAATGACCGCTAAAAAGACAGAGCCGACGAGCGTCAGCCGGTATAAAATTCTCGTCACGTACTCTTGTGTGTTTTTCCCAGGGCGAATACCTGGGATGTAGCCGCCTTGTTTTTTCAAGTTGTCCGCCATCTGCTCCGGATTGACTTGAACAAACGCATAAAAGTACGTAAACGCGATGATGAGCACGACGTAAATGATCATCCCAACCGGGTGCGTATAATCAAACGTTCGGCGAATCCACAATGTTACATCATTCGTGCCAAAAAACGATGCAATGGTCGGTGGTGCAATCAAAAACGATACAGCGAAAATGACCGGAATGACTCCCGCTGGGTTCACTTTGAGCGGCAAATGAGTCGAGTGGCCGCCCACCGGGCTTCGGCCCTCAAGCCGCTTCGCGTATTGAATCGGAATTTTCCGGAACGCCTGCTGGATGTAAATGACACCAACGATGACGGCAACGACCGCCAACGCCACAAGCAGGAGCCGGACGATGCGCAAAAACACATCTTCCCCGACATTTTCAAACTGTTGGGCGTAAATTTGGTTCAAGACCGTCGGAATGCCTGAGACAATCCCGGCGAAAATAATGATCGAAATGCCATTGCCCACGCCTTTCGCGGTGATCTGTTCGCCGAGCCACATTAAAAATGCGGTGCCGGCGGTCAAGACAACGGCGATCAGCAAATACGTGCCGATGCCCGGATTTCGAATGAGCATCCCGCCGGCTAAATTGTTGAAGCCGTACGACATGCCAAGCGCTTGGATAAACCCGAGCACGACCGTGAAATAGCGGGTAAACTGAGCTAATTTACGCCGGCCAACCTCGCCTTGCTTCGACCACTCCGTAAATTTTGGAACGACGTCCATTTGCAGCAGCTGGACGATAATCGACGCGGTGATGTAGGGCATAACCCCCATGGCAAAAATTGAAAAGTTTTGCAGCGCCCCGCCGCCGAAAATGTTCAGGACGCCGAATGCATTCAATTCATCTTGCAGTTTTAACACATCCGCGTTCACGCCTGGAACAGGGATGAACGTTCCAATGCGGAACACGATCAACATAAGAAGAGTGAAAATAATTTTGTTTCGAATATCACTGACGCGCATAAAGTTGGAGATTGTCCGAAACATTAAATCACCTCAGTTTTACCGCCAGCCGCCTCAATGGCCTCTTTCGCCGATGCCGAGAACTTATGCGCTTTGACCGTCAGCTTTTTCTCGATTTGGCCTTTGCCCAAAATTTTCACGCCCGATTTCAACTTGCTGATGACGCCCGTCTCAAGAAGCAATTCCGGCGTCACTTCCGTTCCGTCTTCAAAACGATTCAGTTTTTCCAGATTCACAACAGCATACTCTTTCCGATTGATGTTCGTAAATCCTCGTTTCGGCAAACGGCGGAACAGCGGAGTTTGACCGCCTTCAAACCCAAGACGAACTCCTCCACCCGAGCGGGCATTTTGACCTTTTTGACCGCGGCCGGACGTTTTGCCGTTGCCCGAACCGATCCCGCGGCCGACGCGCACAGCTTTCTTTCGAGATCCCGGCGCTGGTTGCAATTCATGAAGTTTCATGGCAAAGCACCTCCTTATGATTCATTATTCTTCAATTTCTTTGACTTTGACAAGGTGGGCCACTTTGTTGATCATCCCGCGGATTGCAGGATTGTCATTGTGGACGACCGTTTGGTGCATTTTTCGCAGGCCGAGCGTTCTGACGGTAACGCGTTGGTCTTCCGGACGGCCAATCACGCTGCGCGTGAGGGTAATCGCCAGTTTTTTTGCCATGATCGTTCCCTCCTTATCCTAACAGTTCCTCGACTGTTTTGCCGCGCAATCTCGCTACGTCTTCGGCGCGTTTTAATTGTTTTAGTCCATCAAACGTTGCGCGCACCATGTTGATTGGCGTGTTTGAACCGATCGATTTCGACAAGATGTCGCTGATGCCCGCCAGCTCTAATACAGCACGCGCCGGACCCCCAGCGATGACCCCGGTACCTTCGGAAGCGGGTTTCAAAATGATTTCCCCGGCACCGAAATGGCCGATGACTTCATGCGGAATCGTTGTGCCGACGATCGGCACTTCAATTAAGTTTTTCTTCGCATCTTCAATCGCTTTGCGGATCGCTTCTGGAACCTCTTGTGCTTTTCCGGTGCCAAATCCGACATGGCCGTTTTTATCGCCGACGACGACGAGAGCTGAAAAGCGCAGGCGACGTCCGCCTTTTACGACTTTTGCTACACGGTTGACCGCGACTACACGCTCTTCCAATTCAAGTTTGTTTGGATCGATACGACGCATCGTTGTCCCTCCTTTGTAATTAGAATTCCAAGCCGGCTTCGCGGGCGGCGTCTGCCAATGCTTTTACCCGTCCGTGATATAAATACCCGCCACGGTCGAACACGACTTTTTTAATGCCTTTTTCCAATGCACGTTTGGCGACAAGTTCGCCGACTTTTTTCGCTGCCTCAATGTTGTTCGTCGAATCTAAGCCAAACTCTTTGTCCAACGTCGAGGCGCTGACGATCGTTGACGATTTTGTATCATCGATAATTTGCGCGTAAATATGTTTATTTGAACGGAACACGCTCAACCGCGGACGTTCAGCCGTGCCGAAGATTTTTTTGCGGATGCGCGCGTGTCTTTTCTTCCGAACCGCGTTTCGGTCCACTTTCGTGATCATCGAATGTCACTCCTTTCGCTTCGCTATGCCGCGTTATTTACCAGTTTTGCCTTCTTTCAGGCGCACAAGCTCACCTTCGTAGCGGATGCCTTTGCCTTTATACGGCTCTGGCGGACGAACCGCGCGAATGTTGGCGGCCAGTTCGCCGACGCGCTGTTTGTCTGCCCCTTTGACGATGATTTTCGTTTGGGATGGCACTTCAATTTCAAGCCCTTCTTCCGGCTCAATTTCTACCGGATGAGAATAACCGACGCTCAATACAAGCTTTTTCCCTTGTTTCGACGCCCGGTACCCGACACCAACGAGTTCGAGCGCTTTTTCATAACCTTTCGAAACGCCTTCGACCATGTTGGCAAGCAAGCTGCGCGTCGTGCCATGGAGCGCGCGATGATGTTTTTCATCGCTTGGACGCGTAACCGTGATGACATTGCCCTCAACCGTGATCGTCATATCTGGATGGAACGTGCGGGTCAGCTCCCCTTTCGGCCCTTTGACCGTAACCGTGTTGCCGTTGACCGTAACGGTGACACCGGCAGGAATTTCAATTGGTTTTTTGCCGACACGTGACATGTCAAAAACACCTCCATTCTTGAGCAGATAGATTACCAAACGTAGGCGATTACTTCGCCGCCCGTGCCTTTTTGCCGTGCTTCTTTGTCTGTTAAGATGCCCTGCGATGTCGAAAGAATCGCGATCCCTAAGCCGTTCAGGACGCGCGGCACTTCATGGGCTTTGACGTAAACGCGCAACCCCGGTTTGCTGATGCGTTTCAGCCCGGTAATGACACGTTCGTTGTTCGGACCGTATTTCAAGAAGATGCGGAGAATGCCTTGTTTGTTGTCTTCGATATATTCATAATCACGAATAAACCCTTCGCGCTTTAAAATTTCCGCGATTTCCCGCTTGATTTTCGAAGCCGGGACTTCGAGCTTTTCGTGACGCACCATATTCGCATTGCGGATGCGAGTCAGCATATCAGCAATTGGATCTGTCATCACCATTATGTTTTACCTCCTTCCCAATCAATGGGTTGATTACCAGCTGGCTTTTTTGATGCCTGGAAGTTGACCTTTGTATGCGAGCTCACGGAAACAAATACGGCACAATTTGAATTTTCGATAGACCGAGTGCGGGCGGCCGCAGCGCTCGCAACGGGTGTACGCTCTCACTTTAAACTTCGGCGTCCGTTTTTGTTTCGCGATCATCGATTTTTTAGCCACGATTTCGCCTCCCTTGCGTTATGGGATCATTATTTTTGGAATGGCATGCCGAGCAACGCCAGCAGTTCACGAGCTTCTTCATCCGTGTTGGCCGTTGTGACGATCACGATGTCCATGCCGCGCACTTTGTTCACTTTATCGTAGTCAATCTCAGGGAAAATGAGCTGTTCTTTAATGCCGAGCGTATAGTTGCCGCGGCCGTCAAACGACTTTTTCGATACGCCGCGGAAGTCGCGCACGCGCGGAAGCGAGACCGAAATCAACTTATCGAGAAACTCATACATCCGTTCGCCGCGCAGCGTCACTTTCGCACCGATCGGCATCCCTTGGCGAAGACGGAAGCCGGCGATCGATTTTTTCGCACGCGTTACCACCGGACGCTGACCGGCGATCAGCGTCAGCTCTTCAACGGCGCTGTCTAATGCTTTCGGGTTTTGCACCGCATCGCCGACACCCATGTTGATGACGATTTTTTCGATTTTTGGCACTTGCATGATCGATTTATAGTTGAACTTGCTCATGAGAGCAGGTACGACTTCGTTTAAATACTTCTCTTTCAGGCGGTTCATAAAAGTACCTCCCTTCCTGCGTCACGGTTATTTATCCAAAATCTCGCCGGATTTTTTCGCATAGCGCACTTTTTTGCCATCGACAATTTTATAGCCGATGCGCGTCGGTTCACCCGTTTTCGGGTCGAGCGGCATGACTTTCGAAACGTGGATCGGCGCTTCCTTCTCAATGATGCCGCCTTGCGGGTTCGCTTGCGACGGTTTCGCATGCTTTTTCACAATATTGACGCCCTCGACGATGACGCGGTTTTTCTTCGGAAACGCCGCTAGAATGACGCCTTGCTTGCCTTTGTCTTTGCCGGAGATTACTTGCACTTTATCGCCTTTTTTTACATGCATCGCATTCGCACCTCCTTGAAACGCTGTTCCGTTCCATTAAATAACTTCCGGAGCTAAAGAAATGATTTTCATGAAGTCTTTATCGCGCAATTCACGGGCAACCGGTCCGAAAATCCGCGTGCCGCGCGGGCTTTTGTCATCACGGATGATGACGCAGGCGTTTTCGTCAAAGCGGATGTACGAGCCGTCCGGACGGCGCACCCCGCGTTTCGTACGAACAACAACTGCTTTCACGACTTGACCTTTTTTAACAACGCCACCTGGTGTCGCATCTTTGACCGTCGCCACAACGACGTCGCCGATGTTCGCATAGCGGCGACCCGAGCCTCCGAGCACTTTAATGACAAGCACTTCGCGTGCACCAGAGTTATCAGCTACTTTCAAGCGAGATTCTTGTTGAATCATCGACGAAACCTCCTTTCGGAATTATCTCTCCGAACTAAGTGAAGAACGATTACAGAACAACCGCTTTTTCGATGACTTCCACTAAGCGGAAGCGTTTTGTGGCCGACAGCGGGCGAGTTTCCATAATTTTCACGATATCGCCGACTTTAGCGATGTTATGTTCATCATGCGCCTTATATTTTTTCGAATATTTCACGCGTTTGCCGTACAGCGGATGTTTTTTGTACGTTTCGACCAACACGGTGATCGTTTTGTCCATTTTGTCCGATACAACCCGCCCGACGTACACTTTGCGTTGATTGCGTTGGCTCATTCCACAAACCTCCTCTCAAACACATTATTTATTGGCAGCGAGCTCACGTTCGCGAATAATCGTTTTCATGCGGGCGATGTCTTTGCGCACTTGGCGGATGCGCGCCGTGTTTTCCAATTGACCTGTGGCCAGTTGGAAGCGAAGGTTGAACAATTCTTCCTTCAACGCTTTAATTTTTTGTTCGATCTCGGCAGTGGTCAACTCACGGATTTCTTTCGCTTTCATTACGCTTCACCACCAGTTTCTTCACGTTTTACAAATTTGCATTTGATCGGAAGTTTGTGAGAAGCGAGACGCAATGCTTCACGTGCCACTTCCTCAGAAACACCGCCCACTTCAAACATCACTTTGCCTGGTTTGACAACGGCGACCCAGCCTTCCGGCGCCCCTTTACCAGAACCCATCCGCACTTCAAGCGGTTTTGCCGTATACGGTTTGGATGGGAAAATGCGGATCCATACCTTCCCGCCCCGTCTCATGTAACGGGTCATCGCCCGACGGGCTGCTTCGATTTGCCGGTTCGTAATCCAAGCTGATTCTAATGCTTGCAACCCAAATTCACCGAAATGAACTTCCGTGCCGCCTTTCGCCCGGCCTTTCATCCGTCCGCGATGTTCACGGCGATATTTGACGCGTTTTGGCATTAACATGATTATTTTCCTCCTTCCTCAGCTTTTTTCTTGGTCGGAAGGACTTCTCCACGATAAATCCATACTTTCACGCCGATTTTTCCGTACGTCGTATCGGCTTCTGCTGTTCCATAGTCAATGTCAGCGCGCAGCGTATGGAGTGGAACCGTCCCTTCGCTGTAATGCTCCGAACGAGCGATGTCAGCCCCGCCCAAACGGCCGGATACCATCGTTTTGATCCCTTTCGCCCCAGCGCGCATCGCACGTTGGATCGCTTGTTTTTGCGCCCGGCGGAACGATACGCGGTTTTCAAGCTGACGAGCGATATTTTCAGCAACAAGACGTGCATCCAAGTCCGGTTTTTTGATTTCTACAATGTTGATATGGACGCGTTTACCGGTCAATTGCGCGAGCGCTTTGCGGAGCGCTTCCACTTCCGAACCGCCTTTCCCGATGACCATGCCCGGTTTGGCGGTATGGATCGTTACGTTGACGCGGTTGGCTGCCCGTTCAATCTCCACGCGGGAGACGGCCGCGTCTTGCAGGCGTTTGCTAATGTATTCACGGATTTTCAAGTCTTCGTGCAACAGATCTGCATAGTCTTTTTCCGCATACCATCTCGATTCCCAGTCACGAATGATGCCGATGCGCAGACCGATCGGGTTGACCTTTTGACCCACGGATTATCCCTCCTTCTTTTCTGAAACGACGATCGTAATATGGCTTGTGCGTTTGTTAATGGCGCTTGCCCGTCCCATGGCGCGCGGACGGAACCGTTTCAGCGTCGGGCCTTCGTCGACATACGCTTGAGTAATGACCAAGTTGTTGACGTCCATGTCATAGTTGTGTTCAGCGTTGGCGACTGCTGATTTCAACACTTTCTCAATGATCGGGGAAGCTGCTTTTGGTGTATGGCGCAAAATAGCGAACGCTTCGCCCACTTCTTTCCCGCGAATCAAGTCAATGACTAAGCGCGCTTTACGAGGAGCGATGCGAACGGTTCTTGCAACAGCTTTGGCTTGCATATCTAGAACCTCCTCTCATTACCGTTTCGTTTTCTTGTCATCGCCAGCATGGCCGCGGAACGTGCGCGTCGGCGCAAATTCGCCGAGTTTGTGCCCGACCATGTCTTCCGTGATGTAGACCGGAACATGTTTGCGGCCATCGTACACCGCGATCGTATGCCCAACAAACTGCGGGAAGATCGTCGAACGGCGAGACCACGTTTTGATCACTTGTTTTTGCCCTGTTGCATTCAGTTTTTCGATTTTTTTCATCAAATGCTCATCGCAAAACGGACCTTTTTTCAAGCTGCGACCCATAAGTGAACCTCCCTTCTGAATTGCGCTCGTTCATTATTTCTTGCGGCGACGGATGATGAATTTATCCGATTTGTTTTTCTTTTTGCGTGTTTTGTATCCAAGCGTCGGTTTGCCCCATGGCGTCATCGGCGATTTGCGTCCGATTGGCGCTTTCCCTTCACCACCGCCGTGCGGATGGTCAACCGGGTTCATAACCGAACCGCGAACTGTCGGGCGAATCCCCAACCAGCGGGCGCGTCCTGCTTTCCCGATGTTGACAAGTTCGTGTTGCTCGTTGCCGACTTCACCAACCGTTGCACGGCATTTGCCTAAAATCATGCGCACTTCGCCGGAAGCCAAACGAACGATGACGTATTTTCCTTCTTTCCCGAGCACTTGCGCCGACGTACCAGCTGCACGCACCAATTGTCCGCCGCGGCCCGGTTTCAGCTCAATATTGTGGACGAGCGTACCGACTGGGATGTTCTCAAGCGGAAGCGCATTGCCGATTTTAATGTCCGCATCCGGACCGGACATGATTTCCATGCCGACTTTCAAGTTTTTCGGCGCGATAATGTAGCGTTTTTCACCGTCTGCATAGTTGATGAGCGCGATATTGGCAGAACGGTTCGGATCGTATTCAATCGTAGCAACGCGTCCTGGAATTCCGTCTTTGTCGCGTTTAAAGTCGATAATCCGATATTGGCGTTTATGGCCGCCGCCTTGATGGCGCACCGTAATTTTCCCTTGATTGTTGCGGCCCGCCTTTTTCTTTAACGGAGCAAGCAGCGATTTTTCCGGCTGATCCGTCGTAATTTCCGAGAAATCAAGCACCGTCATGCCGCGACGGCCGTTCGATGTCGGTTTGTACTTCTTGATCGCCATCGGAATGTCCCTCCTTCATCGTTTATGTTACACTTCAAACAGTTCGATCTCTTTGCTGTCCGGCGTCAGCGTGACGATCGCTTTGCGGCGGCGGTTCGTATAGCCGCTGTAGCGGCCGACGCGTTTAAATTTCCCTTTATAGTTCATGATGTTCACTTTGGCTACTTTAACGCCAAAAATTTTCTCGACGGCGTCTTTCACTTCCGTCTTGTTCGCTTTGACGTCGACCTCAAACGTATATTTTTTTTGCCCGATCAAATTCATTGTATTTTCCGTGATGATGGGGCGCTTAATAATGTCGCGGGGGTCTTTCATTATGCAAGCACCTCCTCTACTTTCTCCACGGCCGCCTTCGTAATGACGAGTTTGTCATGGTTGAGCACATCGAGCACATTGATGCCGTTGGCTGCCACCACTTTGACGCCTGGAATGTTGCGCGCCGACAGATATACATTCTCATTCAGCTCGTCGGTCACAATGAGTGCTTTCCGATCCACTGAGAGATTGTTTAAAATTTTGACCATTTCCTTCGTCTTCGGTGCTTCAAGCGACAATTGATCCAATACAACGATGTCGTTTTCGAGCACTTTCGAAGACAATGCCGATTTGATCGCTAAACGGCGAACTTTTTTCGGAAGTTTGTAGCTGTAGCTGCGCGGAACTGGACCAAAGACCGTACCGCCGCCGCGCCATTGCGGAGCGCGAATCGAACCTTGACGGGCGCGTCCTGTCCCTTTTTGGCGCCATGGCTTGCGGCCGCCGCCGCTCACTTCAGCGCGGTTTTTCGTTTTATGCGTTCCTTGACGCATCGAGGCGCGTTGCATAATCACTGCTTCAAACAACACATGCTTATTCGGTTCAATCCCAAAAACGGCGTCGTTCAACTCGATTTCGCCGACCGTCTGACCGTTTTGGTTGTATAATGCTACTTTTGGCATTACGTAGTTCCTCCTTTCTTGGCCGGATGTTATTTCGCCTTCTTCGCCGCTTTCACGGCGCTTTTGACGATGACTAAGCCTTTTCTCGGACCCGGCACATTGCCTTTAATGAGCAGCAAGTTGCGCTCCGGATCCACTTTCACGATTTTCAAGTTTTGGATCGTCACGCGCTCACCGCCCATGCGGCCCGGCAAGTTTTTCGTTTTGAAAACGCGGTTTGGCGCGATGGACCCCATCGAACCCGGACGGCGATGATAACGGGAACCGTGAGCCATTGGTCCGCGTGATTGACCGTGGCGTTTGATCGCCCCTTGGAAACCTTTCCCTTTCGAAATGCCCGTGACATCGACAATTTCGCCTTCGCTGAAAATGTCAACTTTCACTTCTTGGCCAACTTCATATTCATCGATGTTGGCGCCGCGGATTTCACGAATGAAGCGCTTAGGTGCCGTGTTAGCTTTGGCAGCATGGCCAATTTGCGGTTTATTGGCGCGTTTTTCGCTAATATCTTCAAAACCTAATTGGATCGCTTCGTAACCGTCGTTTTCGATCGTTTTCTTTTGCAGGACGACATTCGGCGTCGCATGGATGACGGTTACCGGAATCAAATCGCCATTTTCCGCAAATATTTGCGTCATACCGATCTTTCTTCCTAAGATTCCTTTCGTCATGTGTCACACCTCCCAGTCGATCAAAGTTTAATTTCAATATCAACGCCCGACGGCAAATCGAGACGCATTAACGAATCAACCGTTTGCGGAGTCGGGTTGATGATGTCGATCAAACGTTTATGCGTCCGCATTTCGAATTGTTCACGGGAGTCTTTGTACTTATGAACGGCGCGCAAGATCGTATACACCGTTCTTTCCGTCGGCAGCGGGATCGGCCCCGACACTTTTGCCCCGGAACGTTTTGCGGTTTCCACAATTTTCTCCGCCGATTGGTCTAAAATTCGATGATCGTAAGCTTTTAAACGAATGCGAATTTTTTCTTTTGCCATTTGGTTTCCCTCCTTCTTCGCCTATTTTGAAAATAGACTTCTCCACGGAAATTTCCTGCACACCGCCGTGGCAAAGCGGCCGGGTGTGTCAGCAACCTTCCGCTTCATCGCAGTCAAAGACCAACATTTGATATTATACTGGTATGTAAGCAAGATTGCAAGTGATTTCTTTGCTTTTCCCACACTTCTTCTATTATACATAGCTGCCATCCCGTTTTCAACACAGCCGCCAATCTGACGGTCAAGATGGCATCAAAAAAAGGATGTCCATTGCTGGACACCCTTTTTTGCCGTGATTACTCGATGATTTCCGATACAGAGCCAGCGCCGACCGTACGGCCGCCTTCGCGGATCGAGAATTTCGTACCTTCTTCGATCGCGATCGGGGCGATCAGTTCCACCGTCATTTCAACGTTGTCGCCAGGCATAACCATTTCGACGCCTTCCGGAAGCGTGATAATGCCCGTTACGTCCGTCGTACGGAAGTAGAATTGCGGACGGTAGTTCGAGAAGAACGGAGTATGACGTCCGCCTTCTTCTTTCGTCAGGACGTATACTTGCGCTTTGAATTTCGTGTGCGGCGTGATCGAACCAGGTTTCGCCAATACTTGGCCGCGCTCGACTTCATCACGAGATACGCCGCGGAGAAGCGCACCGATGTTGTCGCCAGCTTCCGCTTGATCGAGAAGTTTGCGGAACATTTCTACACCCGTAACGGTCGTCGTTTTCGGCTCATCCGACAAACCGATGATTTCAACCGGGTCGCCAACTTTCAACGTACCGCGTTCAACACGGCCTGTTGCAACCGTACCGCGGCCCGTGATCGAGAAGACGTCCTCGATTGGCATCATGAACGGTTTGTCCACTTCACGTTGCGGCGTCGGGATGTATTCGTCAACCGCATTCATCAGTTCAATGATTTTTTCTTCCCATTGCGGGTCGCCTTCAAGCGCTTTTAATGCCGAACCTTTGATGACCGGCACTTCATCGCCTGGGAAGTCGTATTCAGAGAGAAGATCGCGAACTTCCATTTCAACAAGTTCAAGCAATTCTTCGTCGTCCACCATGTCGCATTTGTTCAAGAATACAACGATGTACGGAACACCGACTTGGCGGGAGAGAAGAATGTGTTCGCGCGTTTGCGGCATCGGACCGTCAGCCGCCGAGACAACAAGGATCGCGCCGTCCATTTGCGCCGCGCCCGTGATCATGTTTTTGACGTAGTCAGCGTGGCCCGGGCAGTCAACGTGCGCATAGTGGCGAGCATCTGTTTCATACTCGACGTGCGCCGTCGAAATCGTAATCCCGCGTTCACGCTCTTCCGGAGCAGCGTCGATTTGGTCGTACGCTTTTGCTTCGGCTTTCCCTTGTTTCGCCAAAACCGTCGTGATCGCAGCTGTCAACGTCGTTTTCCCGTGGTCAACGTGGCCGATCGTGCCAATGTTGACGTGCGGTTTCGTGCGCTCAAATTTCGCTTTAGCCATGAGAGATATCCTCCTTAAAAGTAAGATATGAATTTATATGGTTGGGTAAGTATAGGATGCTTGGGAACAAAATGTTCCCAAGTCTTACTTACATAAGTATTTATAGCGAAACTAGCAAGAGAAATCAATTATTCGCCTTTATTTTTTTTGATAATTTCATCGGCGATGTTTTTCGGAACTTCTTCATAGTGGTCAAACACCATCGAGAACGTTCCGCGTCCTTGCGTGTTCGAACGGAGCGATGTCGCATAACCGAACATTTCAGCCAACGGCACCATCGCCCGGACGACTTGGGCGTTGCCGCGCGCTTCCATCCCCTCGATGCGGCCGCGACGGGACGTGATGTCGCCCATGATGTCACCGAGGTACTCTTCAGGGATGACGACTTCGACTTTCATGATCGGTTCCAAAAGAACCGGATCGCACTTCGTCGCGGCGTTTTTCAATGCCAAGGAAGCAGCGATTTTGAATGCCATTTCGCTCGAGTCGACATCGTGGTACGATCCGTCAAACAGTTTCGCTTTAATGTCGACAACCGGATAGCCGGCTAAGACGCCGTTTTGCATCGCTTCTTCCAATCCAGCTTGGACGGCCGGCACATACTCTTTCGGAACAACCCCACCGACGATGGCGTTCTCGAATTCGAAGCCTTTGCCGCGCTCGTTCGGCGAGAATTCGATCCAAACGTGGCCGTATTGACCGCGGCCGCCGGATTGACGGATGAATTTGCCTTCGACTTGCGCCGATTTGCGGAACGTTTCGCGGTAGGCAACTTGCGGCGCCCCGACGTTCGCTTCGACTTTGAACTCGCGGCGCATCCGGTCGACGATGATGTCAAGATGCAACTCGCCCATTCCGGAGATGATCGTTTGTCCCGTTTCCGGGTCGGTGTGAGCGCGGAAAGTCGGGTCTTCTTCTTGCAATTTTTGCAGCGCTTGGCTCATTTTGTCTTGATCGGCTTTCGACTTCGGCTCGATTGCCACCGAAATGACCGGTTCTGGGAATTGCATCGACTCTAAAATGACAGGATGCTTCTCATCACATAGAGTATCACCGGTCGTCGTATCTTTTAAACCTACCGCTGCGGCAATATCACCGGCATAGACTTTCGAAATTTCTTGACGGTGGTTCGCGTGCATTTGCAACAAGCGGCCGATCCGTTCGCGCTTCCCTTTGGTCGTGTTCATCACATATGAGCCGGAATCAAGCGTTCCAGAGTAGACGCGAATAAACGTCAATTTCCCGACATACGGGTCAGTCATGATTTTAAATGCCAAAGCGGCAAACGGAGCGTCATCGCTTGCTTCACGTGTCACTTCTTCTTCGGTATCCGGAACGACGCCGCGAATCGCCGGGATGTCAACCGGAGACGGCAAGTAGTCGACAACGCCGTCAAGAAGCAGCTGAACACCTTTGTTTTTGAATGCCGAACCGCAGAAGACCGGGAAGAATTCAACGCTGATCGTCGCTTTGCGGATCGCGGCCTTCAGCTCTTCCGTCGTGATTTCTTCCCCTTCCAAATATTTCATCATTAATTCTTCGTCCAGCTCAGCGACCGCCTCAATCAGCTTGTTATGGTACTCTTCTGCCATATCGCGGTATTCTTCCGGAATGTCAATGCGCTCAATGTTTTTGCCAAGCTCATCATGGTAATGGTACGCGCACATTTCAACCAAGTCGATAATGCCGGAGAATTGATCTTCAGCGCCGATCGGCAGTTGCACCGGATGGGCATTTGCTTGCAGGCGGTCATGGAGCGTTTTCACCGAATACAAGAAATCGGCGCCGATTTTATCCATTTTGTTGACGAACACGATCCGTGGGACGCCATATGTCGTCGCTTGGCGCCAAACGGTTTCCGTTTGCGGTTCAACACCCGATTGCGCGTCTAAGACTGTGATGGCCCCGTCCAATACGCGCAACGAACGCTCAACCTCGACCGTAAAGTCGACGTGCCCCGGCGTGTCGATGATGTTGATGCGATGGCCTTTCCATTGCGCCGTTGTCGCCGCCGACGTGATCGTAATTCCGCGCTCTTGTTCTTGTTCCATCCAGTCCATCGTTGCCGCACCTTCATGCACTTCCCCGATTTTATGAACGCGGCCGGTATAGAACAAGATCCGTTCAGTCGTCGTCGTTTTCCCGGCGTCAATGTGCGCCATGATCCCTATGTTGCGAGTGTTTTCTAAGGAGAACTCTCTTGCCATAGTGGTTATTTTCTCCTTCCTTCAAATATGAAATATAAGTAGATGGCGCCGCCATCGATGGCGCAATCCCCTTGTCTTTGAAGTTGTCCCACGCGCGACCGGAAAGGCCGCAATATATAGGAAGATAGGTGAATAGGCAACCGCAGTGCCTCCTCACCTATTTCCTTTAGGCGACGCTCCTTACCAGCGGTAATGGGCAAACGCGCGGTTCGCTTCAGCCATTTTATGTGTATCTTCGCGTTTTTTCACCGCTGCACCCGTGTTGTTGGCAGCGTCCATAATTTCATTTGCCAAGCGCTCTTCCATCGTTTTTTCGTTGCGAAGACGTGCATATTGCACGAGCCAGCGCAAACCGAGAGAAACGCGGCGGTCCGGACGAACCTCGACCGGAACTTGGTAGTTCGCCCCACCAACGCGGCGAGCGCGCACTTCCAACACCGGCATAACGTTTTTCAACGCTTGCTCAAACACTTCCATTGGATCTTTACCCGTGCGCTCACGGATAATATCAAACGCGGTGTAAAGAATTTTTTGCGCTTTTGATTTTTTGCCGTCGATCATAATTTTATTGATCAAACGGGTAACAAGCTTCGAATTGTAAATTGGATCTGGCAGTACGTCACGTTTAGCAACAGGGCCTCTACGTGGCATAGTGTTTCCTCCCTTCAGGAAAACATTCTCTTCATTTCATTATTTTTTCGCTGCTTTTGGTTTTTTCGCGCCGTATTTCGAACGACCTTGCATCCGGTTCGCTACGCCTGCAGCATCCAGCGCCCCACGGATGATATGGTAGCGTACCCCCGGCAAGTCTTTGACACGTCCGCCGCGGATGAGCACAACGCTGTGTTCTTGCAAGTTATGGCCGATCCCCGGAATGTACGCCGTAACTTCAATCCCATTTGTCAAGCGGACACGGGCGTATTTCCGCAACGCCGAGTTCGGTTTTTTCGGCGTCATCGTGCCGACACGCGTGCAAACGCCGCGTTTTTGCGGAGACGACACATTCGTTTGCTCTTTTTTGAAGCTGTTATACCCTTTGTTCAACGCAGGGGATTTCGATTTAACGACTTTTTTCTCGCGTCCTTTGCGGACCAATTGGTTGATTGTAGGCATGAAAAGATCCTCCTTTCGCATGCATCGTTTAAGCCCACATATCCAGGTGGTTCATCGTTTATGCAAATAAAGGTTTTAGGGGAGAAAGGCAAAACGTTACCGAAGGATCGCCACCGCGGCCGCACCGACTTGGATTTTGCACGCCTTGCCAAGCTTTTTCATCGAATCGACTTTTGTGACCGGCACGTTTGCCTCATTGGCGGCGGCGGTCACTTTTTCGATGATCGGCAAGTCGGCATCCTCCGCCACGATCACTTCCGCTGCTTTCCCTTCCTTTAAAGCCCTTATCGTTTGTTTGGTTCCAATGACAATTTTTCCAGCCTGTAATACTTTTTCATAAGACATGTAACATATCCTCCAAAGTACCAGGTTGTTGGAACACCTTTATTAGACTACCATTTTCTTTGTCGATTGTCAACTGGATTTTTAATTAGATGATGGCCGGCCAAGGAGCGCCTTAGCCGGCCACTTGGTTCGCGTTATTTGGAAGACACCGTGTCGCCAGCCGTTTCCTTTTTGACGGCCGGCTTCACTTTCCGGTAGCGGGCCATACCGGTTCCAGCCGGGACGAGTTTGCCGATAATGACGTTTTCCTTCAAGCCAAGCAGTTCATCACGTTTTCCTTTGATGGCCGCATCCGTCAAGACGCGCGTCGTTTCTTGGAACGAAGCAGCCGACAAGAACGAATCCGTCTCAAGCGACGCTTTCGTGATGCCGAGCAACACCTGGCGGGCCGTCGCCGGCCGTTTCCCTTCGCGAAGAGCTTTGGCGTTGACATCCGTAAACTGGTGGACATCCAACAGCGTGCCCGGCAGCACATCGGTGTCGCCGGCATCGATGACGCGCACTTTGCGCAGCATTTGCCGCACCATGACCTCGATATGCTTATCGCTGATTTCCACCCCTTGCATCCGGTACACTTTTTGCACTTCACGAAGCAAGTACTCTTGAACGGATGTAATATCGCGCACGCGCAACAACTGTTTCGGGTCGACCGAGCCTTCTGTCAGCTCTTGGCCGCGTTCGACGCGCTGACCTTCTTCGACTTTCAGCCGCGCGTTGTACGGCGCTACATACGTACGCGTTTCGACCTCGCTTTGCACGACGATTTCATATTGGTTGTCGCGCGTTTCATTAATCGAAATAACCGTGCCGTCGATTTCAGAAATGACCGCTTGCCCTTTCGGGTTGCGCGCTTCAAACAGCTCTTGCACCCGCGGCAAACCTTGAGTGATATCGTCGCCGGCGACGCCGCCTGTATGGAACGTCCGCATTGTCAGCTGCGTGCCCGGCTCGCCGATCGACTGAGCGGCGATAATGCCGACGGCTTCGCCAACTTCGACGTCCATGCCGGTCGCCATGTTGCGGCCGTAACATTTTTTGCAGACGCCATGGCGCGTGTTGCAGGCGAATACGGAGCGAATCCATACTTCCGTAATGCCGGCTTTAATGATCTCATTGGCGATATCTTCGGTGATCATCTCGTCTTTGCGGACGATCACTTCGCCCGTTTCCGGATGGCGCACCGTTTTGTGCGCATAGCGGCCGACAAGCCGCTCTTCAAGCTTGACGACAACTTCCGTGCCATCCGTCAGCGCCCGCGCCAAAATGCCGCGGTCGGTGCCGCAATCTTCTTCGCGGACGATGACGTCTTGGGCCACGTCGACAAGGCGGCGCGTGAGATAGCCTGAGTCGGCCGTTTTGAGCGCCGTATCCGCCAATCCTTTTCGCGCGCCGTGCGTCGAGATAAAGTATTCCAACACCGTCAAGCCTTCGCGGAACGACGACTTGATCGGCAGCTCAATGATCCGGCCGGCCGGGTTGGCCATCAAACCGCGCATCCCCGCAAGCTGCGTAAAGTTCGACGCGTTCCCGCGCGCTCCGGAATCGCTCATCATAAAGATCGGGTTGCGTTTATCAAGCGACTTCATCAACCGGTCTTGAATTTTGTCTTTCGCCGCGCTCCAGATGGAGATGACGCGCTCGTACCGCTCTTCGTCGGTAATCAACCCGCGGCGGAACTGCTTCAAAACCGTATCAACTTTCGCTTGCGCTTCATCCAAAATTTCTTGTTTTTCCGGCAGGACGACGATATCGGCCACGCCGATCGTGATGCCGGCCTTCGTCGAATATTGGAAGCCAAGGTCTTTCATGCGGTCGAGCATCTTCGATGTTTCGGTGATTTTGAACCGTTTGAACACTTCAGCGATAATTTGCCCGAGCACTTTTTTCTTAAACGGCGGCACGAGTTCGCGCTTGCGAATTTCTTCGCGCACGTTGACCCCTTTGTCAAGGAAGTACTTGTCCGGCGTCCGCCCTTCAATGTTTTCCGTCGTCGGCTCGTTGATGTACGGGAACGAATTCGGCAAAATTTCGTTGAAAATGAGCTTGCCGACGGTCGTTAAGAGCAACTTGTTGTTTTGCTCTTCGGTAAACGTTTCGTTTTTCAGCGAACCGGCATGAATGGCAATGCGCGAATGGAGATGGACGTAGCCGTTATGGTAAGCAAGCAGCGCCTCGTCCGTGTCTTTGAACACCATGCCTTCGCCGATGGCTCCCTCGCGCTCCATCGTCAAGTAGTAGTTGCCCAACACCATGTCTTGTGATGGTGTCACGACCGGCTTCCCATCTTTCGGGTTCAAAATGTTTTGCGCCGCCAACATCAACAAGCGCGCTTCGGCTTGCGCCTCAGCTGACAGCGGCACGTGCACCGCCATTTGGTCGCCGTCAAAGTCAGCGTTGTACGCCGTGCAAACAAGCGGATGAAGACGGATCGCCCGCCCTTCCACAAGCGTTGGTTCAAACGCCTGAATGCCGAGACGGTGCAGCGTCGGGGCGCGGTTTAACAGCACCGGATGTTCTTTAATGACATCTTCCAGCACATCCCATACTTCCGGATGGACGCGCTCGATTTTCCGTTTCGCGCTTTTAATGTTGTGCGCCAAGCCCCGCTCGACAAGCTCCTTCATAACAAACGGCTTGAACAACTCTAGCGCCATTTCTTTCGGCAAGCCGCATTGATACATTTTCAAGTTCGGGCCGACGACGATGACGGAACGGCCGGAATAGTCCACGCGCTTGCCGAGCAAGTTTTGCCGGAAGCGGCCTTGCTTCCCTTTCAGCATATGAGAAAGCGATTTTAACGGACGGTTCCCCGGACCGGTCACCGGACGGCCGCGGCGGCCGTTATCGATCAAAGCATCAACCGCCTCTTGCAGCATTCGCTTCTCATTTTGGACGATAATGTTCGGCGCACCGAGATCAAGCAGCCGTTTCAGCCGGTTGTTGCGGTTGATGACGCGGCGGTACAAATCGTTCAAATCCGATGTTGCAAACCGCCCGCCGTCAAGCTGAACCATCGGGCGCAACTCCGGTGGAATGACCGGCAGTACATCAAGCACCATCCATGCCGGATCGTTCCCTGAACTGCGGAACGCTTCAAGCACTTCAAGCCGCTTAATGATGCGGGCGCGCCGTTGCCCTTGCGCTGTTTTCAGCTCTTCTTTCAGCGCGGCCACCTCTTTATCCAAATCAATGTCTTGGAGCAGCTTTTTGATCGCCTCCGCCCCCATCGACGCTTGGAACGATTGACCGTACTTCTCGCGATAGGCGCGGTATTCCTTTTCCGACAACAGCTGCTTTTTCTCAAGCGGCGTATCACCCGGGTCGGTGACGACATAGGATGCAAAATAAATGACCTCTTCGAGCGCCCGCGGCGACATGTCAAGAACCAATCCCATCCGGCTCGGGATGCCTTTGAAATACCAGATGTGCGAAACCGGGGCGGCGAGCTCAATATGGCCCATCCGTTCGCGGCGGACTTTCGAGCGCGTCACTTCGACGCCGCAGCGGTCGCAGACGACGCCTTTGTAGCGAACGCGTTTATATTTGCCGCAATGGCATTCCCAGTCTTTCGTCGGACCGAAAATGCGCTCGCAAAACAAGCCGTCTTTTTCCGGCTTTAACGTCCGATAGTTGATTGTCTCCGGCTTTTTGACTTCGCCATACGACCAAGAACGAATTTTCTCCGGGGAAGCGAGCCCAATTTTCATGTACTCAAACTTATTGACATCTAGCAAGGGGTATACCTCCCTTTTTGATCCGTCGGTTTTCCGTTCGCTCAAGCGGCCAATGGCGGGGAACAACTCCCCGCCTGGCCGTTATGGCCGGTTTATTCTTTCGTCACCGCATCTTTCTCTTCGCCGGCTTCTTCCCGTTCGGCCGGTTTGACGTCCACCATGATGGCATCCGGTGCATGGTCATCATCATCATCAAAGTTTTCCATGTTCACTTCTTGTTCATCGCTCGTCAAAATCGTGACGTCCATGCCCAAGCTTTGCAACTCTTTGATCAACACTTTAAACGACTCCGGCACACCCGGCTCCGGAATGTTTTCCCCTTTGACGATCGCCTCGTACGTTTTGACACGGCCGACGACATCGTCGGACTTGACGGTCAAAATTTCTTGCAGCGTGTATGCCGCCCCATACGCCTCAAGCGCCCATACTTCCATCTCACCAAAGCGCTGGCCGCCGAACTGCGCCTTGCCGCCGAGCGGCTGTTGAGTGACGAGTGAGTACGGGCCGGTGGAACGGGCATGAAGCTTGTCGTCGACCATGTGGGCGAGCTTGATCATGTACATGATCCCAACCGACACGCGGTTATCAAACGGTTCACCCGTCCGTCCGTCATACAGCACCGTTTTTGCATCGCGCGCTAGACCTGCCTCTTCGAGGATGTTCCAAACGTCTTCCTCCGTCGCCCCGTCAAAGACCGGGGAGGCGATGTGCAGGCCGAGTTTTTTCGCCGCCATGCCAAGGTGCAGCTCAAATACTTGCCCGATGTTCATCCGCGACGGAACGCCGAGTGGGTTTAACATGATGTCAATCGGCGTGCCATCCGGCAAGAAGGGCATATCTTCCTCCGGCAAAATGCGGGAAATAACCCCTTTGTTTCCGTGGCGGCCTGCCATTTTGTCGCCCTCGGAAATTTTCCGCTTTTGCACAATATAGACGCGCACCAGTTGATTGACACCCGGCGGAAGCTCGTCGCCGTCTTCGCGGTTGAACACTTTCACGTCAAGGACGATGCCGCCGCCGCCGTGCGGGACGCGCAACGACGTATCACGCACCTCGCGCGCTTTTTCGCCGAAGATCGCGTGCAAAAGCCGCTCTTCCGCCGTCAGCTCGGTCATTCCTTTTGGCGTCACTTTGCCGACGAGCAAGTCGCCGTCTTTGACTTCTGCGCCGATGCGGACGATGCCGCGTTCATCCAAGTTTTTCAGCGCATCCTCGCCGACGTTTGGAATGTCGCGCGTAATTTCTTCCGGACCGAGTTTCGTATCGCGCGATTCGGCTTCATACTCTTCAATATGAATTGATGTATACACGTCTTCTTTGACGAGCCGTTCGCTCATGATGATCGCGTCTTCGTAGTTGTAACCGTCCCATGTCATAAAAGCGACAAGCACATTGCGGCCAAGCGCCAATTCGCCCTTATCCATCGACGGGCCATCGGCCAAAATTTCGCCCTTCTCAACGATATCGCCTTTTTTCACGATCGGCCGCTGGTTGTAGCACGTGCCTTGGTTCGAACGAACGAATTTCAGCAACCGATATTTATCTAGATCACCCTTGACTTCTTTGCCGTCCACTTCAATCAGCCGACGCACCCAAATTTCCTTTGCTTCGACGCGCTCGACGATGCCGCGGTGCTTGCAAATGACCGCTGCGCCCGAGTCTTTCGCCGAAACATACTCCATCCCCGTGCCAACGATCGGCGCTTCCGGTTCCAACAGCGGCACGGCTTGCCGCTGCATGTTCGCTCCCATCAGCGCGCGGTTCGAGTCGTCGTTTTCCAAAAATGGGATGCACGCCGTCGCTGCCGAGACGACTTGCTTCGGCGAAACGTCCATGTAGTCGACGCGATCGCGCTTGACGACGATGTTCTCGCCGCGGAAACGGGCGACAACGTTTTCTTCAAGGAACGTGCCGTCCTCCGCAAGCGGTACGTTCGCCTGCGCTACAACGTAATTGTCCTCTTCATCGGCTGTCAAATAATCGATTTGGTCCGTCACCCGCCCTGTTTCCGGATCGACGCGCCGGTATGGCGTTTCAATAAAGCCGAACTTGTTCACTTTCGCGTAAGTGGACAGCGAGTTGATGAGTCCGATGTTCGGACCTTCCGGCGTTTCAATCGGACACATCCGCCCGTAGTGCGAATAGTGAACGTCGCGCACCTCAAACCCAGCGCGCTCACGTGTCAATCCGCCAGGGCCAAGCGCGGACAGACGCCGCTTGTGCGTCAGTTCGGCCAATGGGTTCGTTTGATCCATGAACTGTGACAGCTGCGAGCTGCCGAAAAACTCTTTGATCGCCGCGATCACTGGGCGGATGTTGATCAGCTGCTGCGGCGTAATCGTGTTCGTATCTTGGATCGACATGCGCTCGCGCACGACGCGCTCCATGCGCGACAGGCCGATGCGGAATTGGTTTTGCAATAGTTCGCCGACCGAACGGAGACGGCGGTTGCCTAAATGGTCGATGTCATCCGTATCGCCGACGCCGTGGAGCAAGTTGAAGAAATAGCTGATCGACGCAATGATGTCAGCCGGTGTAATATGTTTGACATCCTCGGCGATGAAGCCGTTGCCGATGACGTTGATCACTTTTTCGCCATCCGGGTCATTCGGGGCATAAATTTTGATCGTTTGCACCGAAATGTCCCCGTCCACCACCCCTTCGGCCGGGCGGTATGTCTGTAAGCCGACCCCTTTTTCCAAATACGGGAGCAGGCGATTCAGCGTTCGGCGGTCGATCATCGCTCCAGCTTCGGCGATGACTTCCTTGGTTTCGGGATCAATGATCGTTTCCGCGAGCCGCTGATTGAACAGGCGGTTTTTAATATGAAGTTTTTTATTGATTTTATAACGGCCTACGCTCGCCAAGTCATAGCGCTTCGGATCAAAAAAGCGCGACGCCAGCAAATTTTTCGCATTCTCAAGCGTCGGCGGCTCTCCCGGACGAAGACGCTCGTAAATTTCAATCAACGCTTTTTCCGTGCTGTCGGTATTATCTTTTTCAAGCGTATTGCGCAAGTATTCGTTGTCGCCGAGCAGATCGATGATTTCTTGGTCGGAGCTGAACCCAAGCGCACGGAGAAGCACCGTAACGGGCAGTTTACGGGTGCGGTCGATGCGAACGTAAACGACGTCTTTCGCATCGGTTTCATATTCAAGCCATGCGCCGCGGTTCGGAATCACTGTCGCCGAGTAGCCGCGTTTGCCGTTTTTATCAACTTTGTCGCTGTAATAGACGCTTGGCGAACGGACGAGCTGGGAAACAATGACGCGTTCCGCCCCATTGATAATAAACGTTCCGGTTTCCGTCATGAGCGGAAAATCGCCCATAAACACGTCTTGTTCTTTCACTTCGCCCGTTTCTTTATTAATCAAGCGAACTTTGACGCGAAGCGGCGCCGCATATGTAACGTCGCGTTCTTTCGCCTCTTCGACCGTATATTTCGGTTCTCCTAAACTATAGTCGATAAATTCAAGCGAGAGATTGCCGGAAAAGTCTTCAATCGGGGAAATTTCCCTAAACATTTCCCGCAGCCCTTCATCGAGAAACCATTGGTAGGAGGACGTTTGAATTTCGATCAAGTTCGGCAATTCCAGCACTTCGCTGATGCGTGCATAGCTTCTGCGTTGGCGGTGTCGCCCGTATTGAACTAGTCGGCCTGTCAAGAGTGATTCACCCCTCAAATGTAGACATTAGTGAAAACCGGAACCGGAACAGCTCCATCATCCGCTCTGCTCAGCAATCAATGCCTTCAAGGCGGACTGGCCGCTCCGTCATTCCGGGGCAAAGCACTAGGCATGCATGCGGCCGGCCCCCGCCATCCGGGCGGAAACGGCTTCGTTGCGTGCACCGCCGTTTCATTTAGGGGATTTAACACGCTCCCGGCGCGAGGAAACCAGGCGTTGAGTTGAATGGAGAAAAAAAGAAAATGGTTTCTATTCCAATAGAAAACCATATGGTTCGTTGTTTATTGATTTTATCATTGTTTCCATTGCGTCCAAAATTATACGTCATCCCCTCTGCACGGGAAATGTGCATATTTAGCATTTTATAATGCTACCACAATAAAAAAACGGTGTCAACATTTTTTCGCCTTTATGATATAATATCCTTTTTTCTTCGCGACGACTTCTACAGCAGGAAAGCATTCGTTCAGCTTTTGCAAGGCCGATGGGGCGCCTTGCTTTTTTTGAATGACGACCCATAGCTCGCCATGATCGAGCAGATGATCGCGGCTTTGTTCAAAAATCGCGTAAACGACCCGTTTGCCAGCCCGGATCGGCGGATTGGTGACGACCGCTGCAAATCGCTGTTCTCCGACTTCCGAAAAAAGATCGCTTTTGTAAATCACCGCATTGTCAATCCCGTTTGCCTGCTTGTTTTCCTGCGCCAGTTCGAGCGCCCGCTCGTTGACATCAATCATGTGAACGCGCCGGTTTGGAAACGATTTGGCCAAGGCAAGCCCGATCGGCCCATATCCGCAGCCGACATCCAACAAATCCCCAGCCACTCCCGGCTCCTCGAACGTTTCAATTAACAGGCGTGTGCCAAAGTCGACTTCGCGCTTTGAAAACACTCCGCTGTCGGTCGTAAAGCGGAATTCATGCCCCCGCAACACGTACGTCCACGTTTGCGGGTTTCGCTCCGACGTCGGATTGACTGAGTAATAATGCTCGCTCATCATCATCCCCTCCTCCTTGTCGACAGGCTGCACTGCCTTCCGTTATATAGTGTAACAAAAAAGAGGCCGTCCCTTGCTTCGGGCAAGCCTCTTTTTTCAATGGCGCAGCCATTACTTGATTTCGACTTTCGCGCCAGCTTCTTCGAGTTTTGCTTTGATTTCTTCTGCTTCTTCTTTCGCAATGCCTTCTTTGATCGGCTTCGGGGTGTTGTCGACCAAGTCTTTCGCTTCTTTCAGGCCGAGGCCAGTGATTTCGCGAACGACTTTGATGACTTTGATTTTTTGCGCGCCGGCGTCGGCAAGAATGACGTCGAATTCCGTTTTTTCTGCCGCTGCTTCAGCGCCAGCTGCTGCGCCGCCCGCGACAACAACCGGAGCCGCAGCTGTTACGCCGAATTCTTCCTCGATCGCTTTCACCAATTCGTTTAATTCCAATACGGTCATATTTTTCACTGCTTCAATGATTTGTTCTTTCGTCATCACAACTTCCTCCTTTGTTTTCTGAATGATTGTTAAGCACATATCGATGCGCCATTACGCGCCTTGTTCCTCTTGCTTGTCAGCCACCGCTTTAATCGCAAGCGCAAAGTTGCGGATCGGGGCTTGAAGAACGCTAAGCAACATCGAAAGCAACCCTTCGCGGGACGGGAGTTTCGCCAACGCATCGATTTCTTCTTTGCTGGCGATGTTCCCTTCGATGACGCCGCCTTTGATTTCCAATGCTTCATGCGTTTTCGCAAACTCGCTTAAAATTTTTGCCGGCGCCACGACATCTTCATTGCTGAAGGCGATGGCATTTGGACCGGTGAACACTTCATCCAGTCCTTCCAAGCCGACTTCCGCGAGCGCCCGGCGGGTCAAGGTGTTTTTGTACACTTTAAACTCGACGCCTGCCTCGCGCAGCTGTTTGCGCAACTCGGTCATTTCCGCCACGTTCAAGCCGCGGTAATCAACGATGACGGTTGCCTTGCTGGCCCGGAATTTGTCTGCGATTTCCGCGACCACTTGTTTTTTCAGTTCAATCGCGCTCGACACGTCCTGCACCTCCTGTAAGGAAAATGAGAGAATACCACTTATACCGTCTGCTCAATAAAAAACCTCCATGCCGCGTAGACATGGAGGTGTCGTTCAACGCACCGCCGCTCGTCCCCGACGCAGGGCGCGCTGTTCTATCGTCCACATACCTCGGTAGGAAATTAAGCCTCAAACAGGCACCTACTGTCTACGGTACAAATGATATTCATTTGTTCAGCCAAATGGCATTTTAACAGACGGACAAACAAAAGTCAACGGTTATTGTGCAACAGCAACCGTGGACGGGTCAACCTTGATGCCAGGGCCCATTGTCGATGTAATCGTGACGTTTTTCACGTACGTCCCTTTTGCCGCCGCCGGTTTGGCTTTCAAAATTGCTTCATAGACGGCCGCGAAGTTTTCAGCCAATTTCTCGTTGTCAAACGACACTTTGCCGATCGGAACGTGGATGTTGCCCGCTTTGTCGACGCGGTATTCCACTTTACCAGCCTTGATTTCCTGCACCGCTTTTGCTACGTCAAACGTGACTGTTCCGGTTTTCGGGTTTGGCATCAACCCTTTCGGCCCTAAAATGCGGCCGAGTTTCCCGACTTCACCCATCATGTCCGGCGTAGCAACAACGACATCAAAGTCAAACCAACCTTGCTGGATTTTGTTGATATATTCTGCATCGCCGACATAGTCAGCGCCAGCCGCTTCTGCTTCTTTCGCTTTTTCCCCTTTCGCGAACACCAACACGCGCGCCACTTTCCCTGTGCCGTGCGGCAGGACGACGGCGCCGCGAATTTGTTGGTCCGCTTTTTTCGGGTCGACGCCCAAACGGAACGCCACTTCCACCGTGGCATCGAATTTCGCGATGTTCGTTTTTTTCACGAGCTCGATTGCTTCAGCAATCGGGTATGCTTTGGAGCGGTCGACGAGCTTCAATGCTTCTAAGTATTTCTTTCCTCTTTTCGGCATGTGAAAAATCCTCCTCGATTGTGGTTTTAGCGGAAAAACCTCCCACATTGAACGTTCTTCGCTTCTTTCGAAAACGAAGAAGCGGACGGATGCCCATTCATCGGGCCCGTCTTGCTGTTTTTGTTCATGGAGAGAGAGGTTGCCCAATGACGCAACCTCCCCTACAAACGACGCACCGGCTTTAGTCTTCAATCACAATGCCCATGCTGCGGGCCGTGCCTTCGATCATGCGCATGGCCGCCTCAATGCTCGCCGCATTCAAATCCGGCATTTTCAGCTCAGCGATCTCACGTACTTTGTCGCGTTTAATTGTCGCCACTTTGTTGCGGTTCGGTTCGCCGGAGCCCGATTCAATGCCCGCCGCTTTTTTCAGCAATACAGCGGCTGGCGGCGTTTTCGTGATGAATGTAAATGAACGGTCTTCAAAAACCGTAATTTCAACCGGAATGATCAACCCTGCTTGGTCCGCCGTGCGGGCATTAAACTCTTTGCAAAACGCCATAATATTGACACCGGCTTGACCCAACGCAGGACCTACTGGCGGCGCCGGATTCGCTTTCCCTGCAGGAATTTGCAGTTTGACGACCTTGATTACTTTTTTCGCCACGAGACACACCTCCTTAAGTCCGTGATGTGGTATTAGGGATTGCCCCTCCCACTCATCCGGCTCCGGTCTACTGAGCCGTTTTCCTATCTCCCGTTCAGTTGAGAGGATCAGCGTAAAAACAAAACGGCTCCCTTATACAAGTGTATAAGTTCACCGCCATATGTCTCCGTTTAAGAGACATACTGACTTTAAAATAGTATCACTTTTCCCTATCAATTGCAAGTTCTTTATCCATTAGATTTTTTCTATTTGCGAAAACTCAAGCTCCACCCGTGTTTCGCGCCCAAACATATCGACAAGCAGCTTCACTTTATGTTTATCCGGGTCAATCGCTTCAATTTTCCCTGTAAAGTTCGCAAACGGACCTTCTTTGATCCGCACCGTTTCATTTACCTCATAGTCTACGTCAACCTCGGCAAGCGGCATGCCCATCCGCTTCAAGATCATTTTTACTTCTTCCTCCATAAGCGGCGTCGGTTTCGAACCAGCTCCGCTTGAGCCGACAAATCCAGTGACGCCCGGCGTGTTGCGCACGACATACCATGAGTCATCCGTCATGACCATCTCAACGAGCACATAGCCAGGGAACACTTTCTTTTTCGTCGTTTTCCGTTTTCCGTTTTTGACGTCCGTCTCCGTCTCTTCCGGAACGACGACGCGAAAAATTTTATCTTGCATTCCCATCGATTCGACGCGTTTTTCCAAATTGGCTTTCACTTTGTTTTCATATCCCGAATATGTATGGACAACATACCAGTTTTTCTCCATCAACAAGCCTCCCCAAGGCGGTTTTCGTTTTGTTTTTTGCGCAAAACAAAAACCCGTTGCCGGGTTCCATACGCGCACGATTATCTTTCATTATAACATATCCTTTGTCCGCTTATTCAAACACGAGGCGAATCAACTCAGAAATGCCGAGGTCCACAACGGCAAAAAAGACAGTGAAAAACGCCACCGTGGCCAACACGACCGCCGTGTAGTTCACTAACTCCTTCCGGTTTGGCCAACTCACTTTTTTCAGCTCGCGTACGACTTCTTTTAAAAAGTTGATTACTCGCTGCATCACTCGTACCTCCATCATCGTTCAAAACTATCTCCACCGTCTATTTCGTTTCACGATGGATTGTATGTTTGTTGCATGTTGAGCAAAACTTGTTGGCCATAAGGCGCTCACCAAGGCGACGTATTTGTTTTGCTGCCGTATAGTTTCGGCTTGCGCACTGCACGCAAGCCAGCGTCACTTTTTGGCGCATCAGCATTCCACCGTTCCTGCGAGATGTCCATAAAAATTTATCATATTGGCTGTTTCGCTGTCAATGACATCTTTTGATGCGGCGTTGCGATGCTATAAACTGATCTCGCGGTATTCCAAATATTTCTCGAGCTTCCGCTTGACGCGTTGCAACGCGTTGTCGATCGACTTGACATGGCGGTTCAGCTCTTCGGAAATTTCCTGGTATGAGCGTCCATCCAAATACAAAGCGAGCACTTTCCGCTCGAGGTCGCTGAGCAGTTCCGCCATCTTTAGTTCAATATCATCGACTTCCTCGCGGTTGACAATCAATTGTTCCGGGTCCGTCACCTGCGTGCCGGACAACACATCCATCAGCGTCCGGTCAGATTCATCGTCATAAATCGGCTTATCCAAGGAAACGTAAGAGTTGAGCGGAATATGCTTTTGGCGGGTCGCCGTTTTAATCGCGGTAATCATTTGCCTTGTGATGCAAAGTTCTGCAAACGCTTTAAATGAGGAAAGCTTGTCCCCCTTAAAATCACGGACGGCCTTATACAGACCGATCATTCCTTCCTGCACGATATCTTCCCGATCAGCTCCGACTAAAAAATAGGAGCGAGCTTTGGCGCGCACAAAGTTTTGATATTTATGGATTAAAAAATCAAGTGCTTCCCCATCCCCTTCGTGAACGAGCGCAACAAGCTGCTCATCGTCCAGCTGATGATAACCTTTCCCTTTCATTGCTTTCAAGCATTCCCCCACGCTGATCCCCCCGACCGCATCAATCGCTAACATGTATTATACAGGACAAATTTTTACAGCGTCAACCGCTCATTTTTCTCCTCTTCGCCATTTTTCAAAAATTTCAGCAATTCTATCATTTAGCGGAACTTTGGAGATCGGAGTGCGTTGCCGCATCGCTTTTACTTTTTGGGAAATGTCCCGCTCAACCGTCTCGACTTCATCCAATAGCTCGCGCGCCGACTTGCGCAGGGCGCCTTGGCCGAACACCGTCCATTGTTCGGTGTAGTCGGAGGTAGCGACATACACTTTTGTGCGCGCATTCATCAATGTTTTCGCCAACCGTTCAATTCGCTCATCGGCCGTCTCATGTTCCTTTGTAAAAATGACATCGACGTCGTAATGTTTATACTTTTTCTCGTTTCCTTGCACGAGGTGGGCATCGAATACGATCACGACATGGTCCCCGGTGAATCCTTTGTAGTCAGCCATTTTTTCAATCAATAAATCCCTTGCCGCTGCCAGATCGCCCTCTTCTTTCAGCCGGCGCAGCTCCGGCCAAGCACCGATCATGTTATAGCCGTCGACAATCAAAATGTTCATTCGCTATTCTCCCAACGGATACCGCTTCCGGTACACCTCGTACATGAGCAGGCTGGCGGCGACAGAGGCATTGAGTGAGGTGACATGGCCGCGCATCGGCAACCGGAACAAGAAATCGCACTTTTCAAGCACTAGGCGGCTGATCCCTTTTCCTTCGCTCCCGATTACGAGCGCCAACGGCATCGTGCCATCGAGCGAGCGGTAGTCGTCTTGAGCCGATGCATCCGTTCCGGCTACCCACACTCCGCGCTCTTTCAGCTCGTCAATCGTCCGCGCCAAGTTTGTCACACGCGCGACCGGAACGTGCTCAATCGCCCCGGTCGACGCCTTCGCCACCGTTTGGGTCAGCCCGACCGAACGCCGCTTCGGAATAATGAGGCCGTGCGCCCCGACCGCATCAGCGGTGCGCATGATGGCCCCTAAATTATGCGGATCCTCAAGCTCATCCAAGATGAGAAAAAACGGCGCCTCGCCCCGCTCGGCGGCGCGAGCGAACAAGTCATCAATTTCATAGTAGCGGTAAGCCGCCGCCTGAGCGATCACCCCTTGATGAGCTCCTTCAGCCATCTGATCAAGCTTGCGCTTCGGGACATATTGGACGAGCACGCCCCGCCGCTTTGCCCATTCAAGCACAGGTTCGACGGTATGGCGCTGCGCCCCTTCCGCGATCCAAATTTTATTGATGTCGCGCCCGGCTTTGAGCGCTTCAATGACCGGATTTTTGCCGATAATGTAGTCCATCATTCCAACGCCCTTTCTTCCCTTTCAATAATGGCAAACGAACGGCCGATCAGCTCATCAACCCGCTTTTCATTATTAACCAAAAAATGATAACCGATGAGCGCCTCAAAGGCCGTGCTATGCCGGTATGTTTGCACATCCGTATTTTTCGGGATTGTGCCTGATTTGGCATTGCGGCCGCGGCGGACGATGTCCTTTTCCTCCTCGGTCAGGACGCCCTCGTCAAGCAACGCCAAAATCACTCGCGCTTGCGCCCGCGCCGACACATAGCGGACCGCCCGCCGATGCAGCTCATGCGGCCGCACGCTGCCGCCAGCAAGCAAATGGCGTCGCACATACACCTCGTACACGGCGTCGCCAATATAGGCAAGCGCCAGTCCATTTAACTGCTTCACATCGTTGACCGTTTCAAACTCCGCCATCATCGCGTGCTATCCCCGTTTCCATCTCGTTCCTTGCGGCGTGTCTTCCAAAATAATGTTTTTCGCTCTCAACTCGTCGCGAATGCGGTCGGCCAGCGCAAAATCGCGGTTTTTCCGCGCTTCATTGCGCTTTTGGATCAACGCCTCGATTTCCTCATCAAGCAGCTCATCCTGCTTCAAGGTGAGTCCAAGTACGTCCGCCAGCTGTTCGAACTCGCGCAAAAACGCGTGAATGACCTTCTCGGATGTCGTTTTTTCCTGCAAGTACAAGTTGGCCTGCTTCGCCAGTTCAAACAATACGGCAATGCCGTTCGCCGTGTTGAAATCGTCGTCCATTTCACGGATGAACGAGGCGCGGATGTCGGCAATGCGCGAAACCCATTCCTCGTCATTGTCCGTTAAGTTCGTGCTTGCCTGCAGGCGATGCTGCAAATTGCTGTACGCCGTCTTCAGGCGCTCGAGTCCGCGCCGCGCACTCTCAAGCAGTTCCTCGCTGTAGTTGATCGGATGGCGGTAATGCACCGACAGCATGAAAAAACGCAGCACTTGCGGGTCGATCTCCCGGATGATATCGTGAACGAGCACGAAATTGCCAAGCGACTTCGACATTTTTTCGTTGTTAATATTTAAATACCCATTGTGCAGCCAATATTTCGCGAACGGTTTGCCGGTCAGCGCCTCCGACTGGGCGATTTCGTTTTCATGGTGCGGGAATGTCAAGTCCTGGCCGCCGGCGTGGATATCGATCGTATCGCCCAAATATTTGCGCGCCATCGCCGAGCATTCGATATGCCAACCAGGCCGCCCTTTCCCCCATGGACTGTCCCAACAAATTTCTCCTTCCTTCGCTGCTTTCCAAAGGGCGAAATCAAGTGGATCGTCTTTTTTCTCCCCAATTTCGATGCGCGCCCCAGCTTGCAGCTCATCGATCGATTGATGAGACAGCTTGCCGTATTCACGGAACTTGCGCGTCCGGTAATACACGTCGCCGTCGACTTCGTAGGCATATCCTTTGTCAATGAGCGCCTGAATGAATTCGATAATCGTATCAATGTTTTCGGTCACCCGCGGATGGATGTCCGCTTTTTTGCAGCCAAGCGCCTGAATGTCTTCAAAATACGCCTCAATAAACCGCTCAGCGATCGCCGGCACGCTCTCGCCGAGCTCGCGGGCCGCTTTGATCAACTTGTCATCGACGTCGGTAAAGTTCGATACATACGTCACATCATAGCCGCGGAACTCCAAATAGCGGCGGATCGTGTCAAAAACGATGGCGGCCCGAGCATTGCCGATGTGAATATAATTATAGACGGTCGGGCCGCACACATACATTTTCACTTTATTCGGCTCCAGCGGCTCAAACGGTTCTTTTTTTCGCGTCAGTGTATTATAAAGCCGGATGCTGCTCATACTCGTTCTTCCTTTCTTGTTGTTTCAATGCCTCAAGCTCGCTTTTCAGCCGGGCGATTTCCTCTTCAAGCTCCCGAAACCGGTCGGCGATCGGGTCAGGAAGGTCGGTATGGTTTAAATCTTTCTTCACTTTCACCCCGTCGCGCACAACGACGCGGCCCGGAATGCCAACGACGGTCGAATTGGGCGGTACGTCTTTTAACACGACCGACCCAGCGCCGATTTTCGAGTTTTCCCCGATCGTAATCGAACCGAGCACTTTCGCGCCGGCAGCGATCAAACAGTTGTCTTTGATCGTCGGGTGCCGCTTCCCTTTTTCTTTCCCTGTCCCGCCTAATGTGACCCCTTGATAGACAGTGACATTGTCGCCGATTTCGCACGTTTCGCCGATCACCACGCCCATGCCGTGGTCGATGAAAAAGCGGCGGCCGATTTTCGCGCCCGGATGGATTTCAATGCCAGTGAAAAAGCGGCTGATTTGCGAAATCAAGCGGGCAAGAAAGTAAAATTTCCGCTTGTAAAGCGCATGGGCGATCCGATGCGCCCAGATGGCATGCAGGCCGGAATACGTTAAAATGACTTCCAAATAGCTTCTCGCCGCCGGGTCTTGCTCAAAAATGACCTCAATATCCTCTTTTAACGTTTTAAACATAATGTCCTCCCTCCATCCCTCTAAGTTGTCTTGAATAAAAAAGCGTCCCTGTGCCGCAGACACAGAGACGCTTTTGGCGCGGTTCCACTCTGTTTAGCGAAACGGGGCGCCGTTTCGCTCACTCGATTCCGATAACGGAGATGCTCCGCTCCCCTCTACTGCAGAACGTCTCTGTTCCGGTTCGAAAGGAGACTCCGAGGCGCACTTCAGACAGCACCGAACACAAGCCGCTTCCAGCCAAGGCGGCTCTCTCTGGGATGCCGATGCTTCCTACTTCTCCTCGTCAACGCTTTTTCTTTATGCGCTTGTTCCATCGAAACTTTATATTATTATACCACATCCATCATGCAAACGTGCATAGAGGCCGATTAAAATTTTTCTTGCAACGCCCGCTCCAGCCGCTCGATCACTTTTTCTTTGCCGAGCAACTGAATGGCAAACGGCAGCTCCGGTCCGTGCGTTTGTCCCGTCACCGCCGCGCGGATCGGCATAAACAACTTTTTCCCTTTTTGCCCGGTCGCCTTTTGCACCGCTTTAATGGCCGCTTTAATCTCGTCTGCCGTAAACGGCTCAAGCTCACGCACGCTCTCAAGGAAGGTGGAAAGCACAGCCGGCACTTGCTCTTCAGCAAGCACTTGACGCGCCTCGTCCTCGTAGTCGATTTCTTCTTTAAAGAACAGCTCAGACAGCGGGACGATCTCCGCACCGTAGCTCATTTGCTCTTGATACAAAGCAATTAAATCGCGCGCCCATTGCCGCTGTTCGTCCGTCATATCCGCCGGCAGGCGCCCGGCTTTCACTAAATGCGGCAAGGCCAGCTCGACAAGCCGGTCAAGATCAAGCTTTTTGATATATTGGTTGTTCATCCATGTCAGCTTTTTCGTATCAAACATGGACGGCGATTTTGACAGCCGGGAGACATCGAACATGCGGATCAGTTCGTCTTTCGTAAAAATTTCTTCCTCTCCTTCCGGCGACCAGCCAAGCAAAGCGAAAAAGTTGAACATCGCTTCCGGCAAATAGCCAAGTTCTTTGTATTGCGAGACGAACTGAATGATTGATTCATCGCGCTTCGACAGCTTTTTCCGCTGCTCGTTGACGATCAACGTCAAGTGCGCGAACTGCGGCGGCTCCCAGCCGAAGTACTCGTATACCATGAGCTGCTTCGGCGTATTGGACAAATGTTCCTCACCGCGAAACACATGACTGATTTCCATTAAATGGTCGTCGATGACAACAGCGAAATTGTATGTCGGAATGCCATTCGCCTTGACAATCACCCAATCGCCGCCGACATCTTTCGATTCAAACACCACTTTGCCGCGCACTAAATCGTAAAACTCGTACGTTTTCCCTTCCGGCACCTTCAGGCGGATCGTATACGGCTTCCCTTGCGCCTCGAGCTCCGCGACCTGCTCCGGCGTCAAATGGCGGCATTTGCCGCTGTACTGCGGAGCGGCGATGCCGGCCGCCCGCTGCGCCTCCCGCTCGCGCTCGAGCTCTTCCGGCGTGCAAAAACATTTGTACGCATGCCCTTGCTCAAGCAATTCATTCACATATTTTCGGTAAATATCGAGCCGCTCCGTTTGCCGGTACGGCCCGTAGCCGCCATCTTGATCAATCGATTCATCATAATCAATGCCGAGCCATTTTAAGTTTTCGAGCTGCGACTTTTCGCCGCCTTCGACGTTCCGTTCAATATCCGTATCCTCGATGCGGACGATCATTTTTCCACCGTGATGGCGGGCAAACAAATAGTTAAACAGCGCTGTCCGCGCCCCGCCGATATGCAAATGGCCGGTTGGGCTCGGCGCATAGCGCACGCGCACCTCTTTTGCCATCATCCAAACCCTCCACTTCCATCAAAGCTTGTGCTATTATTGTACCGTTTATCGCGGCAAAGTTCAAAACAGACAGCTCTCGCCTAAGCCGCACCACGCCGCCGACGCCCCCTTTACACCTCCTAGCCAGGACGGCGAACAAAGCGCTTATGTATTAAAGAACGAGGCCTTCCCAAATGATGCTGCCAAAGGCCGCTCCATTAGCTTTTTTGCAGCAAGACGACCGCCTGGGCGGCAATGCCTTCCCCCCGCCCAGTGAATCCAAGCTTTTCCGTCGTCGTTGCCTTCACATTGACTTGCGAGCGCTCGGCTTCCAGCAACCGAGCGATCACCGCCCTCATTTCTTCAATATATGGCGCCAGCTTCGGCTTTTGTGCGATGATCGTGCAGTCGGCGTTCACGAGCCTATACCCTTCCTGCCGAGCGAGCGCCCATACGTGCGCCAACAGCTCAGCCGAGTCGGCATCTTTAAAGCGCGGATCTGTGTCTGGAAAATGCCGGCCGATATCGCCGGCGCCGATCGCCCCAAGGCATGCGTCCGCCACCGCATGAAGCAGCACGTCGGCATCTGAGTGGCCGAGCAGCCCCTTTTCATACGGAATAGTAACGCCGCCAATGATCAGCGGACGCCCTTCAACAAGCTGATGGACGTCAAACCCTTGTCCAATGCGAAACATCTCTCCACCCCCATCTATTCGGCCATCCGGCTTGCCAAAATCGCTTCAGCAAACAAAAGGTCCTCCGGCGTCGTCAGCTTAATATTGCGATAATCCCCCTCAATGATCTTCACCGGCTTGCCGATTCGCTCCACAAGGCTGGCGTCATCCGTGCCGAGATAGCCAGCCTGTTTCGCCGCTTCGTGCGCTTCCATGATCAAAGACAGACGAAAAGCTTGTGGCGTCTGCACCGCCCACAAGCTGGAACGATCAATCGTCTGTTCGACAAACAAACCGTTCGCTTTTTTGATCGTATCTTTCACCCGCACTGCCGGGATCGCCGCCCCGTACTGAACAGCGGCGTTTACTAGCTCGTGCAAATGATGGACGCGGACAAACGGGCGGGCGCCGTCATGGATGAGAACAATCTCCTCCCCCGCGAGCGCCTGCAATCCGTTATAAACGCTATGCTGCCGCTCCTCGCCGCCGTCGGTAAGCGCGGCGACTTTTTGAATGCGAAAGCGGGCGAGCAGCTGCTCAAATCGGCTTCGCTCGGCTGGGTTGACGACGAGCACGATGCGGGTGCACCGCTCATCGCGCTCAAACACGTTCAGCGTCCGAACGATGAGCGGCTCACCGCCAAGCTCAAGGAATTGCTTGTTCATGCCGGCGTTCATCCGCTTTCCTCGCCCGGCCGCCAAGACAATCGCTTCGTAATTCATTGGCCGTTTCCCCTATTCGTTTTACAACGCTTTTTGCAGCAGTTTCAATTTGGCAAAAATCATTCTCCCTGCAGATGTTTGTAACACGCTGGTGACTAAAACGTCAACCCGTTTGCCGATATATTCTTTGCCATCTTCAACGACGATCATCGTCCCGTCGTCCAAATAGGCCACGCCTTGGTTATGCTCCTTCCCATCTTTAATGACGTGTACGTTCAGCTCCTCGCCTGGCAACACGACCGGTTTGACGGCATTCGCTAAATCGTTGATATTCAAAACACGCACGTTTTGCAGCTCACATACTTTGTTTAAATTGAAATCGTTCGTCACGACAACGCCTTGAAGCTGCTTCGCCAGCTTGACGAGTTTGCTGTCGACTTCCTGGACGTCGCTGAAATCCGCTTCATGGATTTCCACTTTCATCGCCATTTCTTTTTGGATGCGGTTCAAAATATCCAAGCCGCGGCGGCCGCGGTTCCGCTTCAGCACATCGGACGAATCGGCGATATGCTGCAATTCTTCGAGCACAAACCGCGGAATGACAAGCGGCCCTTCCAAAAACCCGGTTTGGCAAATGTCTGCGATCCGCCCGTCGATGATGACGCTCGTATCCAAAATTTTCACAGCACCGCCCTTTGACGGTTCGTTTTCCGCTTCTCCACCTTTTTTCTTCGCCATGCGATTGGACAAGGAAAATAAGTTCATCAACTCATTCCGTTTCTTTAAACCGACGCGAAACCCTAAGTAGCCAAGCAACACCGTCAAAAAAATCGGCAACACCGTATTCAACACTTGAATGTGAAACGACTGCAACGGCATGACAACGAAAAACGCGATAATAAGACCGAAAATCAGCCCGAGACTGCCAAACAGCACGTCGGCGGCCGGCGCCTTCACGAGCGTTTCCTCCACCCAGCGAATCATGTCGACCACATAATCGACAAGCCAAAACGTCAACAAAAAGAAAACGACTGCCCCCAGCACCGCCAGCGTATAAGAATTATTGAGAAGCGGCATGCCGCTCACATTCATCAGCTTAAGCAAGTCAGGAAAAAACATGGCGCCTAACGTTCCGCCCACGGCGAGGAAAAATAATTGCACAATGCGTTTGACCATCAGCCCATCTTCACCTCCCTATTTAACATTATAAACAGTTTCCAATGTTTGAAACCAATTGGAAGGCAATTTTTCATCGTTTTTGAACATTCGACATCTGCTTGTAACAATAGCGGAAAACGCCGGCCAAACGCCATAGTTGTTTCGGATCACCCTACTATTTTTTACGTACATCAGAGCGAAAAGGTTCAATCCTTTTAGGCTGTTTATGCCTCTGCTTGAACACTTAAGAATGAAGAGGCGATGAATTTTTGATCGCTCATATCCCCTTGGGCGCGAAGAAGCGGGTTGCGCAGGTGAAAGAGCGATTAACACATTGTATGCTCAAGCGCCTCGGCCACATGCGAAACACCGATCACTTGCACACCTTTTGGCGGCTGCCAGCCAGCTAAATTGTTTTTTGGCACAATGATGCGGGAAAAGCCTAATTTTACCGCCTCCTGCACGCGCTGTTCGATGCGCGAGACGCGGCGCACCTCTCCAGTTAAGCCGACTTCGCCGATAATGACATCCGCCGGATTCGTCGGCCGATCGCGAAAGCTCGAGGCGATGCTGACAGCGACCGCCAAGTCAATTGCCGGCTCATCAAGCTTCACGCCGCCCGCCACTTTCAAATAAGCATCTTGGTTTTGCAACAGCAGCCCAACCCGCTTTTCGAGCACGGCCATCAAAAGCGACACACGGTTATGGTCAAGGCCGGTCGCCATCCGTCTCGGGTTGCCGAAGCTCGTCGGCGAGACGAGCGCCTGGATTTCCACGAGCACCGGCCGCGTCCCTTCCATCGCCGCCACGACCGTCGAGCCAGCCGCTCCGCGCGACCGTTCTTCTAAAAACACTTCTGATGGGTTTTCCACTTCCTTCAGCCCAATGTCGCGCATCTCAAAAATGCCAATTTCGTTCGTTGAGCCAAAACGGTTTTTCACCGCTCGCAAAATGCGATACGTATGGTGTCGCTCCCCTTCAAAATAGAGAACGGTGTCCACCATATGTTCGAGCAGGCGCGGCCCGGCGATCGCCCCTTCCTTCGTCACATGACCGACGATAAAAATGGCAATGCCTTTTGTTTTCGCCAGCTTCATCAGCTCGGCCGTGCATTCGCGCACTTGGGCGACGCTGCCCGGTGCAGAGGAAATATCGGTGCGATACACCGTCTGAATCGAATCAATGATGACACAAGCAGGTTGAACCGTTTCAACCGCTGCCACAATGTATTCCAAATCTGCTTCCGCCAACACGTACAGCTGATCGCACTCCGCACGAAGGCGTCCAGCGCGCAGCTTTACTTGTTTGACCGATTCCTCACCGGAGACATACAGCACTTGATGCCCAGCGGCGGCCAGCTGCGCCGATGTTTGCAAAAGCAACGTTGATTTGCCAATGCCAGGGTCGCCGCCGATCAAAACGAGCGAACCTTTGACGATTCCACCGCCCAGCACGCGATCGAGCTCCGCGCTGTTCGTTTTCATGCGCGGCTCTTGCACCGCCTCCACGGCTGTAATCGGGACCGGTTTGGCCGAACCCGCCCGCTCCGAATGAAGAAATGCGCCGCGCACAGTCGGTTTCTCCTGCTCAATTTCCTCAACAAACGAATTCCATGTTTGGCATCCCGGACAGCGTCCAAGCCATTTGGCCGACTCATATCCACACTCTTGGCAAACGAACTTCGTTTTCTTCTTCGCCATCGATCTTAACCCTTTCTGTAACGTTTTCCAACGAAAAAAAGGCATGGGCAGGAAGCTGCCGCATGCCTTTTCTTCCCTCACACGACCGCTTGTTTCGACAATACGACAAACTCCCCGTCTTTGACATCCACGACGACTTTTTGCCCTTTGGCGATCGTGCCTTTTAACAATTCTTCGGACAAACGGTCTTCAACATGCTTTTGCAAGGCGCGGCGCAGCGGGCGGGCACCGTATTCTGGATCGAACCCTTCGGCGGCGATTTTCTCAATGGCGGCCTCCGTCAGCTCAAGATCAATGTCTTGCTCTTTCAGCCGCTTCACGAGCGTATCGGCCATCAATCGGACGATTTGTTTCAGATGGTCTTTTTCGAGCGAATGGAAGACGATGATTTCGTCGATCCGGTTTAAAAACTCTGGACGGAATGCTTTTTTCAGCTCATCCATCACTTTGCTTTTCATATCTTTGTATTGCTGGTTCCCGTCTTGAATGTTGAAGCCAACGTACTTATTCCGTTTCAGCGCATCGGCGCCGACGTTGGACGTCATGATGATGATCGTGTTGCGGAAGTCGACCGTCCGCCCTTTCGAGTCAGTCAGCCGCCCATCTTCCAACACTTGCAGCAAAATATTGAACACGTCCGGATGCGCTTTTTCCATCTCATCTAACAGGACAACCGAATACGGCTTGCGGCGCACTTTTTCCGTCAGCTGGCCGCCTTCTTCATAACCGACATACCCCGGCGGCGACCCGATGAGCCGCGATGTCGAGTGTTTTTCCATATACTCGGACATATCGATGCGAATGAGGGCGTCTTCATCGCCAAACATCGCTTCTGCCAAGGCTCGAGCCAACTCCGTTTTCCCAACCCCGGTCGGACCAAGGAAAATGAACGAACCGATCGGGCGTTTCGGGTCTTTCAGGCCAGCACGGGCGCGGCGCACCGCTTTGGCGACCGCTTTGACCGCCTCGTCTTGGCCGACGACACGCGAATGCAAAATTTCTTCCAGCTTGAGCAGCCGCTCCGTTTCCGTCTCAGCGAGCTTCGATACCGGAATGCCGGTCCAACTCGAGACGACCGCGGCGATGTCTTCGACCGTCACTTCCAAATTTTCTTGGCCTTGTTTTTCTTTCCACGCACGTTTCGTTTCCTCCAGTTCTTCGCGCAGCCGCTGTTCCATATCGCGCAGCGACGCCGCTTTCTCAAACTCTTGGCTTTGCACGGCCGCGTCTTTTTCTTTCCGCACTTCCTCGAGCTTTTGTTCAAGTTCTTTCAATTTCGGCGGTGCGGTGAACGAACGAAGGCGCACTTTCGAGCAAGCCTCGTCGATCAAATCGATCGCCTTATCCGGCAAGAAACGGTCGGTAATGTAGCGGTCGGACAACTTGACGGCTTGCACGATCGCCTCGTCGGAAATCGAAACGCGGTGATGCGCTTCATACCGATCGCGCAACCCTTTTAAAATTTGGATCGATTCTTCCACTGTCGGTTCATCAACGTAAATCGGCTGAAAGCGGCGTTCAAGCGCGGCGTCTTTTTCAATATATTTCCGGTATTCATCGAGCGTTGTCGCGCCGATGCATTGAAGCTCCCCGCGCGCCAACGCCGGTTTCAAAATGTTCGACGCGTCGATCGCTCCTTCCGCCCCACCGGCGCCAATTAATGTATGCAGCTCATCGATAAACAAGATGATGTTGCCCGCTTGACGAATTTCATCCATCACTTTTTTCAGTCGGTCTTCAAATTCTCCACGGTATTTCGTTCCGGCGACGACTGTCCCCATATCGAGCGTCATGACCCGCTTGTCGCGCAGCGTTTCCGGCACTTCGTTATTGACGATTTGTTGGGCTAACCCTTCAGCAATGGCCGTTTTCCCAACGCCCGGCTCGCCGATCAACACCGGATTATTTTTCGTCCGCCGGCTTAATACTTCAATGACGCGCTGAATTTCTTTACTGCGGCCGATGACCGGGTCCAGCCGCCCTTCGCGGGCAATCGCTGTCAAATCGCGGGCGAGGCTGTCAAGCGTCGGAGTGCTCACGTGCGAAGCACCGCCGCCATGGCCTGACATCGACTCATTGCTGCCAAGCAGCTGCAACACTTGCTGGCGCGCTTTGTTCAAGCTTACTCCCAAGTTGTTCAGCACGCGGGCGGCCACCCCTTCGCCTTCGCGGATCAACCCAAGCAAAATATGTTCTGTGCCGACGTATGAATGGCCGAGCTTCCGCGCTTCATCCATCGACAGCTCAATTACTTTTTTCGCCCGCGGCGTATAGTGGATCGTATGCGACACTTCACTGCCACGGCCGATGAGCGATTCGACTTCTTTTTGAATTTTATCTGGGCCGAGCCCAAGCGCCATGAGCGCCTTAGCCGCGATCCCCTCGCCCTCGCGGATGAGGCCGAGCAAAATATGTTCTGTGCCGATATTGTTATGGCCGAGGCGAATGGCTTCTTCCTGCGCCAGCGCCAGCACTTTTTGCGCCCGTTCCGTAAATCTGCCAAACATCATCGTTCATCACCCTCCATCTTTCTTCGTTCCTCCATCTTTAAACGCTCCCGGATCAGCGCCGCGCGGCGGACGTCCCGTTCTTCAGGGCGAAGCGCCCCGCCGGCATATTGCTGCAAAAATCCCGGCTGCGTCAAAATCATCAGCTCATTTAAAATGTTGCGCGAGATGTTCTTGATATATCCTAGATCAATCCCTAAGCGAACATCGGACAGACATTGCGCCGCTTCTTTCGATTCGATGACGCGGCAGTTGGCCAGTATGCCGTATGAACGGAACACCTTGTCTTCTAATTGTATGCCCAAAGTTTTCACTAATGCCTGACGAGCCGCTCTTTCTTGGGCGATCAGCTGCTGAACGATCGTATGCAAATCAGCAACAATGTCTTCCTCCGATTTCCCAAGCGTGATCTGGTTGGAAATTTGGAATATATTCCCCAACGCTTCACTCCCTTCACCGTATGTTCCACGGACAACAAGCCCAAGCTGGTTGATGGCAGGAATAATACGGTTAATTTGCTGCGTCAGCACAAGCGCCGGAAGATGCATCATCACCGAAGCCCGCAATCCCGTCCCGACATTGGTCGGGCAGCTCGTTAAATAACCAAGCCGCTCGTCAAAGGCATAGTTGACATACCCTTCAATCCAATCGTCCAATTCGCTCGCCGCCTCGAGAGCCTCAGCAAGCTGCAACCCCGGGAATAGGCATTGGATGCGGATATGATCCTCCTCGTTGATCATGATGCTGATTTCTTCATTTTCCGAAAGCAGACAAGCGCCAAACGGCGAATCCTCAGCCAGATGCGGACTAATTAAGTGTTTTTCTACCAATACCCGTTTTTCAATCGGCTGAAGCTCCGACATTTTCAACAACTCGAAGCGGCCTGCCCCTCCGTAAGAACGATGGGCGAACGTCCGTTCAAACAACGCGACGATTTGCATCGCTTCTTCACTGCTAAACAGCGTTGGAAAACGAAAGTCAACGATGTTGCGCGCCAGTCGGATGCGACTGCTTAAGACGATGTCCGAATCCGGCCCCTCTTGGCTCATCCACGCGCTGACCGCCGTATTGAAAAACTTCTCGAACGACATACCGCTTACATATCCCCCTCTCCGCGTCGACGCAGTTCATCCTCCAACGAGCGGATTTGGTCGCGCACCTCGGCCGCCCGCTCGAATTCCTCACGAGCAACGAGCTCCTGAAGCTTTTGTTTCAACATAGCAAGTTGCTTGCGCAAATGGAGAACGCCGCCTTTTCGCTTCGGAATTTTTCCTGAATGAGCGGTATTGCCGCTATGGAGCCGTTTCAAAATCGGCGGCAAGTAGCGTGCAAACGTCCGGTAGCAGTTAGCGCAGCCGAACCGCCCGATTTGTGTGAATTGATGGTATGTCATTTGGCACGTCTCACATTGAAGTACATCCGGGTTCGGAAACGCGTTCGCCGTCATCTCTTTCATCGGCGCTTGAAAGTTAAGAAGCCCCGCCAACAAGTTGTTGAGTGAAAAATCATCATTGCCGTAGAACGTAAACATATGGCCATGCTCTCTGGCACATTGCTCGCAAAGATGGAACTCCGTTTTCTCTCCGTTTACAATTTTTGTAAAGTGCATCGTGGCCGGCCGCTGCTTGCATTCTTGGCAAATCAATGCCTCCCCCTCCCCCTATTTGTATTTCAGCGACGTCAGCATCGCTTTTAACATGCGGGCCCGCAGTTCGTCCCGCTCGGGCAAATCGATATATAAAACAGAACGATCCATAGCGCTTAACATAATTTTCGCTTCCCGCTCCGAAATTACCTTTTCTTCAACGAGACGTTTTACCACATCTTCGGCATTCGATTGGCTGATGCGGTGGCCGACAAGCTCGAGCAGCTGGTCAATAAGCTGTGCTTCACTCTTTGTCTTCACTTTCATAATGCGGATATACCCACCGCCACCGCGCTTGCTTTCGACGATGTACCCTCTTTCAAGGGTAAACCTCGTATTGATGACATAGTTGATCTGCGACGGAACACATTGGAATTTATTAGCGATTTCGCTTCGTTTAATTTCAACGATATCTTGGTCGCTCATATTGAGCACTTGCTTTAAATATTGCTCAATGATGTCGGAAATGTTCGGCACTCTACCTACCACCTTCCTTACAACCAAGCTGCCTGGCGATGGGCCGTCCGCTGACCAGGACACCCCACTGCCTATTTGTTGACTTTGACTATATTTGACCTTACTCTTACTATACAATGTATTACGGAAAATTTCAAGAGTGACCAAAGAAGGAAAACTAACTATAGAATATCCGTTTTTTTGGACAATAAAACGTCAAGCAGCCGAATAAATGAAAAAGCACGCCTTTTCTTCCAAGGAAAGAAAAGACGTGCTTTCCATTTTGCCTAGCAGCGACCTACTCTTGCAGGGGCGCTGGCCCCAACTACCATCGGCGCTGGAGGGCTTAACTTCCGTGTTCGGGATGGGAA
>NZ_AYSF01000026.1:0-405 GCF_000498995.1 Geobacillus thermopakistaniensis | reverse complement strand
AATGTTGATTTCACCGCTAACATTATTGCCAGGATCTCGTCAGTGCTTTCTCTTTTTTGTCACTAAATCACAAAATTTGGTGATGAACCCCAATTAATTTTCCACTTGAATCTTTAATAGCTAAACAAACAAAAGAATAGTAATTTGTTTCAAAGCATTGACCTTTTTCCATACCATGCTCCTCAATACCTTTCAAAGCATCAACTTCATTAATTCGTTCTAATTTAATATCTAAAATATAGCCATTTTGGACAAAAAATTGCTGATACTGGTTAAGTATATCCACGATTATTTCTTCAATTTGTTCTTCTAGTGTAACCCGAGTTCGACAGTCACTAGGCAAACAAAATGCCTCTCGCCCCTTGATACAAAAGGGATCGGAGGCATTTGGGCACACTTCGGGCG
>NZ_AYSF01000025.1:0-412 GCF_000498995.1 Geobacillus thermopakistaniensis | reverse complement strand
ATCATCGCGGGGTGGAGCAGTCCGGTAGCTCGTCGGGCTCATAACCCGAAGGTCGCAGGTTCAAATCCTGCCCCCGCAACCAAAATTGGTCCCGTAGTGTAGTGGTTAACATGCCTGCCTGTCACGCAGGAGATCGCGGGTTCGAGTCCCGTCGGGACCGCCATTGTTCCAAAATCACGAAAAATATGGTATGGCTCGGTAGCTCATTCGGTAGAGACGAGCATCCGCTTCATCGAATTCGCTTCGAGTTGCCTCGACGCATCGAGCGTCTTTGAATCAGCTGGTAGAGGAAGAGGCACAGAGCAATTCAACGAGCGAGTTAAAAAATAATATATGGCTCGGTAGCTCAGTCGGTAGAGCAAAGGACTGAAAATCCTTGTGTCGGCGGTTCGATTCCGTCCCGAGCCACCAT
>NZ_AYSF01000024.1:0-55262 GCF_000498995.1 Geobacillus thermopakistaniensis | reverse complement strand
TATTTTCCTAATAAAATAGGGCCGAAAATGTGGAAGTGTTGGAAGAAGCGGGGCTTCCGGCTGGTGTATTGAACTATATCCCGGGCAGCGGCGCGGAAGTCGGCGACTATTTGGTTGACCATCCGCGCACAAGATTTATCAGCTTCACCGGATCACGGGATGTCGGCATCCGCATTTATGAGCGGGCAGCGAAAGTGCACCCAGGGCAAATTTGGCTGAAGCGGGTCATCGCGGAAATGGGCGGCAAAGACGCCATCGTTGTGGACAAGGAAGCCGACCTGGAACTGGCGGCGCAATCGATTGTCGCGTCGGCGTTTGGCTTTTCGGGGCAAAAATGTTCGGCGTGCTCGCGCGCGATCATCGTCGAAGATGTGTATGATCAAGTGCTCAGCCGCGTCGTCGAGCTGACAAAGCAGCTTAACGTCGGCGACCCGGCGGAGCAAGCGACGTTTATGGGGCCGGTGATCGACCAAAACGCGTACAACAAAATTATGGAATATATCGAGATCGGAAAACAGGAAGGCCGTCTCATGACGGGCGGGGAAGGAGACGATGCAAAGGGCTTCTTCATCCAGCCGACAGTGTTTGCTGATGTCGACCCGAACGCGCGCATCATGCAGGAGGAAATTTTCGGACCGGTCGTGGCGTTTGCGAAAGCGCGCGACTTTGACCATGCGCTTGAGATCGCGAACAATACGGAATACGGATTGACAGGCGCCGTCATTTCGCGCAACCGGGCGAATCTCGAAAAAGCGCGGCACGAGTTCCATGTTGGCAACTTGTACTTCAACCGCGGCTGCACAGGGGCCATTGTCGGCTATCAGCCGTTTGGCGGCTTTAACATGTCAGGCACCGACTCGAAAGCTGGCGGCCCGGACTATTTGATTCTCCATATGCAAGCGAAAACCGTATCGGAAATGTTTTAATGGCGGGGCGGCCGCAGCCGCCCTTTTCCTGTAATGGAACGTTGGTCCGTCAATCGTCGGATGAAGGCAAACGTTGTCCGTGAAGGTGGAGAGTGAGGAAAAAAGGGGGATTTTGATGACGACAAAATCGCAACAGCTCATCGAACAAACGGAACGATATGGAGCACGAAATTATCATCCATTGCCGATTGTCATTTCGGAAGCGGAAGGGGTATGGGTGAAAGACCCAGAGGGCAACCGCTATATGGACATGTTAAGCGCTTATTCCGCTGTCAACCAAGGCCATCGCCATCCGAAGATTATTGAAGCGTTGAAAAAGCAAGCCGATCGGGTAACGCTCACATCGCGCGCGTTCCATAACGACCAGCTCGGCCCGTGGTACGAAAAAGTGTGCCGGTTGACGAAAAAAGAGATGGTGCTGCCGATGAACACGGGCGCCGAGGCGGTGGAAACGGCGCTCAAGGCGGCGCGCCGCTGGGCGTATGACGTCAAAGGCGTCCCGGACAACCAAGCCGAAATCATCGTTTGTGAAGGAAACTTCCACGGCCGGACGCTTGCCGCCGTGTCGCTGTCGTCCGAACCGGCTTATAAACGCGGGTTTGGACCGCTGCTATCCGGAGTGAAAATCATCCCGTACGGCGACATCGAAGCGTTGAAAGCGGCGATTACACCGAATACGGCGGCGTTTCTTGTCGAACCGATCCAAGGAGAAGCCGGCATCCGCATTCCACCGCAAGGATTTTTAAAAGCGGCGTATGACGTATGCAAAGCGAACAACGTCCTGTTCATCGCGGACGAAATTCAAACCGGTCTCGGCCGGACCGGGAAGTTGTTTGCCTGCGACTGGGAAGAGGTTGTGCCCGATATGTATATTTTAGGGAAAGCGTTGGGCGGCGGGGTGTTCCCGATTTCTTGCGTCGTCGCCAACCGCGACATTTTGTCGGTGTTTGAACCCGGTTCGCACGGATCGACGTTTGGCGGCAATCCGCTTGCATGTGCGGTGTCGATCGCGGCGCTCGAAGTGATTGAAGAAGAGCGTCTAGCGGAGCGTTCGCTTGAGCTTGGCGAATACTTCCTTTCGAAACTAAAACAAATCCGAAACGACGATATTAAAGAGATCCGCGGCCGCGGCTTATTTATCGGCGTCGAGCTGCATGTGCCGGCGCGTCCGTACTGTGAGGCGCTGAAAGAGCAAGGATTGCTTTGCAAGGAAACGCACGAGACGGTCATTCGTTTCGCACCGCCGCTCATCATTACGAAAGAGGAATTGGATTGGGCGTTCGAACGGATTGCGAATGTCTTGTCCCGTCCATAAATCGAGTCAAAGAGGCGAATGAGACGATGGAAGAAAATATGTTTCTCTCCACCCAGCGCGTGATCAAAGAGGCGCTGGCCAAACTTGGCTACGGCGAGGAGATGTATGAGCTGCTCAAAGAACCTTTGCGCGTCCTTACCGTACGCATTCCCGTCCGTATGGATGACGGAACGGTGAAAGTGTTTACCGGCTACCGCGCCCAGCATAGCGATGCCGTAGGGCCGACCAAGGGAGGCATTCGTTTTCATCCGGATGTCACCGAGGAAGAAGTCAAGGCGCTGTCGATGTGGATGACGATCAAAGCCGGAATTGTCGGCTTGCCGTATGGCGGCGGCAAAGGTGGCATCGTCTGCGACCCGCGGAACATGTCGATGGGTGAGCTGGAGCGGCTCAGCCGCGGCTATGTGCGGGCGATCAGCCAGATCGTGGGGCCATCCAAAGATATCCCGGCGCCGGACGTGTTTACCAACTCGCAAATTATGGCGTGGATGATGGATGAATATAGCCGCATCCGCGAATTTGACTCGCCTGGGTTTATCACCGGCAAGCCGCTTGTGCTCGGCGGCTCCCAAGGCCGGGAAAAAGCGACAGCGCTCGGTGTCACGATTTGCATCGAAGAAGCAGCGAAAAAAGCGGGAATCGAGTTGCAGGGGGCGCGGGTCATTATTCAAGGATTCGGCAATGCAGGCAGCTTTTTGGCCAAGTTTTTGCATGAAGCTGGAGCTCGCGTCATTGGCATTTCCGATGCGTATGGCGCGTTGTATGACCCGAACGGACTGGATATTCCGTATTTGTTGGATCGCCGCGACAGTTTTGGCACGGTGACAACGCTGTTTGAGAATGTCATCACCAATCAAGAGCTGCTGGAAAAAGAGTGTGATATTTTAGTTCCGGCCGCGGTAGCGAATCAAATTACGCGTGACAATGCCGCGAATATTCGCGCTAAAATTGTGGTCGAGGCGGCCAACGGCCCGACGACGCTGGAAGCGACCAAAATCTTGACGGAGCGGGGCGTGCTATTGGTGCCTGATGTGCTGGCGAGCGCTGGCGGGGTGACGGTTTCCTATTTTGAATGGGTGCAAAACAACCAAGGCTATTATTGGACGGAAGAGGAAGTCGTCGAGAAGTTGAAAGAGAAATTGACGAGCGCGTTTCATCGCGTCTATGAATTGGCGGAATCGCGCCGTGTGGATATGCGCATGGCGGCGTACATGATCGGGCTGCGCCAAACAGCAGAAGCAGCTCGCTACCGCGGTTGGGTATAATCATGGAAAGGTTGTTGCTAGGGGGGCGTGCCGTCCATCCTCATCTGCTTGGGGGTGGGCGGCCTTTCGTTTGCGAGACGCCGATGAAGCCGGTGATATCGAAGGGAGAGCGAAAGCAAGCTGCTTTTCTTTTTTGCAAAGGATCTTTTTTTGTACTACCATATCATATACATACATTATGAGGAAAGAGACATGCGTACATACAATGAGCCGTGCGGAAGGGAGAGAATGGCGCCATGCAGGCGTGGATCACTGATTTTATGGAGCAATTTGGCTATATCGGCATTTTTTTTATGATCGCGCTGGAAAATATCTTTCCGCCGATTCCGTCGGAAGTCATTTTGCCGTTTGGCGGGTTTATGACGACGTACACGTCTTTGACGGTGCCTGGCGTTATTGCGGCGGCGACCGCCGGTTCGGTTGCCGGGGCATTGGTGCTGTACGGCATCGGCCGGCTGTTGTCGGTTGAGCGGCTCGAGCGGATCGTTGACCGTTGGGGCGGATGGCTGCGGGTGAAGCCGGAAGACATCGCCAAGGCGAACCTGACGTTTCACCGCTATGGGGTGTGGGCCGTTTTTTTCGGGCGCATGGTTCCGCTTGTACGCAGCTTGATTTCCATCCCGGCGGGCATGGCGAAGATGAATATAGGGCTGTTTGTCTGGCTGTCGGTGCTGGGCACGCTCATTTGGAATACGATTTTAATCTCGATCGGGGCGGCGCTCGGTGAGTCGTGGGGGAAAGTATCCGAAGTGATTGGGATGTACGCCGAAGTGGTGTATGTCATTATTGCTGCGATCATTTTGATTGGAGCTGTCCGCTTTTGGAAGCGGCGCCGGGCTTCTTAATTCCGGCATTTTAAGGAATGGTTTTGCCAAAAAGGGCTGCGCGCCCAAGGCTGTTTTTCGGTCTTGGAGCCAGCCCTTTTCGCATCGCAAACGGAAAAATTCCCGTTTCAAAGTGAAACGGGAGTAGAGAGATGAAGATGAAGGCAGTTGAACGAGCTTATCCGCCATCCTTGATCCGTCTCATGGCCATCAAAAGGTTCAACGCTTCAATAACAAATAAATGAAGTATGGTGCACCGATGAATGACACAACAACTCCGGCCGGAAGCGGTTCGGCGAGAACGTTGCGCCCGATCGTGTCAGCGGCAAGCAGCAGCCAGCCGCCGATGAGCATCGCTGCCGGAATGGCCCGCTCATGGCGCGGGCCGATGATCATTTTGGCGATGTGCGGCGCCATTAAGCCGATAAAAGAGATGCCCCCGGTTACAGCGACGGCCGCTGCAGCGACGGCGACCGCTGTCGCCATCAGTACGAGCCGCTCGCGGCGAACATGAACGCCGACGCCGATGGCGACCGGATCGCCTAAATGCAAAAGGTTTAGCCGTTTCGCCCGATATAGACCGATCAATGCACCGATGACAAGCCACGGCAGCATCGCCCAAACAAACGGCCAATCATCGCCCCAAATGTTTCCGGAAAGCCATCTGGCGATAAAGTCGACTTTCGTTCGGTCCGCGGCGGAAATGAGGATGATCATGAGCCCGGAGAGCGCCATCGAAAACCCGATCCCGGTCAGGACGAACGATACCGGCTGCAGCCCGGTTGTTTGATGGTAGGAAACGGCGTACATGGCCGCCGCCGTCAACAGTGCTCCCACTAAGGCGACGAGCGGCAGAGCATAAAGGAACGTCCCGGCTTCAATCGGGAAAAATAAAAAGAATATAGCGACGCCTGCGCCGGCACCGGCGTTGATGCCCAATATGCCCGGATCGGCGAGCTCATTTCGGGTGGTGCCTTGCAGCATCGCTCCCGACAAGGCGAGCGCCATCCCGGCGAGCAACGTAATCACGATGCGCGGCAGGCGGAGAGAAAACAAAATAAACGCTTCTTGCATCGAACCGTAGCCGAACAGTGTCGGCGCGATGCGTCCGTACGAGAGCGGCGCTTCGCCGGTGCCCAACGCGATGGCGGCTGTTGCGGCAATAAGCAACAAAAGCATGCCTAACACTGCTGTGATGCGCATTCTCATTCAAAGCCCCTCCCTTTTTTCCGCACGACAAACAGGAAAAACGGCAAGCCGATCACCGCAACGATGGCTGCCACTGGCGTTTCAAATGGGGCATTGACCGTGCGGGCCGCCGTATCAGCGACGATCATGCCGGTCGCGCCGACCGTGGCCGACAGCGGGATGATAAATCGGTAATCGGCGCCGGCGATTGCGCGCACAAGATGAGGGATCATCAAGCCGATGAAGGTGATGTTGCCGGCGATGGCGACCGATGCTCCTGTTAATAAAAACACAGCGGAAAACAGCCACGTTTTGACGGCTGTTGTTTTTTGTCCGACGCCAACGGCGACGTCTTCGCTCAAGCTAAGAATCGTCAGCTGCCGCGAATACCATACGGCAATGGCGAGCCCGATCACGATGAGCGGAATGATGACTGACAGCTGTTTCCACGACGTTCCGGCTACCCCGCCCGATGTCCACATCGAAACGTCTTTGGAAATATGAAAATAAAGGCCAACTCCTTCAGCGACGGCAAACAAAAGCGCTGAGACCGCCGAGCCGGCTAGGACGATGCGCAATGGAGAAAAGCCGCCTTTGCGGGCGGCGCCGATGCCAAAGACCGTCCCTGCTCCCACAGCCGCCCCAAGCAAACAGGCGATGGTGATTGCGAGATAATGGGCGGAAGGAAAAAAGGCCATCGTTATGGCCAACGCTGCGTTCGCTCCAGCGGTTAAGCCGAGCAGTCCTGGGTCAGCAAGCGGGTTGCGTGTCATTCCTTGCATGATCGCCCCAGCGACGGCGAGTCCGGCGCCGACAAAGGCCGCCGCGGTTTCCCGAGGCAAACGGAGCTCGCGAATCAAGTCCAGTTGTTTACCTTGTTCATCGGAAAAGAGCGCGCGCCATACGTCACTCCATGTCGTATCAGCGACGCCGATGGCCATGGATCCGAACCAGATGGCCATCAGCAGGATAAGAGAGAAGAGAAACGTATAACGAAACGGCCATAGCCGGCGGTTTGCTTCCATCGGCGGTTTCCTCCTTTTCACAAGAAAGGACGGGACATTCACTGTCCGTGAACGCCCCGTCTCGTCATTATTGGCCTAAAAAATGCTTTTTAAAGAAATCGAGCTGGTAGTCTAACGTAATCGGGTCATTGAAATAAAACGCCTTGGCATCAGCGACGAACATACGGCCGTTTTTGACAGCAGGGATGTTTTTAAACGTGTTCGTTTCCATAAACGATGTATCGCCGTCGCCGTTTTTGCTTAAGATGAGGTAATCGCCGACAAACTGCGGCAGCGCTTCAAGGGAAACGGCATAGTAGCCCGGTTTGAGCGCCTGCTCTTCGACCGCTTTTGGCATTTTCAGCTTCATTTCTTGATACAAAATTTCTGTGCCGCGCGCCCAATTGTTGCCGAACACATACAGCTGCTTATCAAAGTTTTCGGCTACGGTGACCGTTGCGTTTTCGCCAATTTTCGCCCGGATTTCTTCCCCGGCTTGTTGCGCCCGTTGTTTGAAGTCGTCAATCCATGCTTTCGCTTCTTTTTCTTTATTTAACAGTTTACCAATCTCTAGAAACTGTGTTAAATAATCGACCTTTCCGTATGTAAACGTGACGGTCGGGGCGATTTTGCTTAATTTATCGACGTTTTTCGTATTGGATAATCCGATAATTAAGTCCGGTTTTAACGCCATAATTTTTTCAATGTCTTCGTCTGTCACCACTTGTGCGTCTTTCAGTTTGTCCTGAAAAAGCGGGCTCATTTTCGACCACGAATCCACGCCAACAATGGGGACGTCCAAGGCCAGCACATGCCCAGCAAACGTCGATAAGACGACGACGCGTTTTGGATCAGCCGGTACTTCCACCGGTCCGTTTTCCGATTGGTATGTAATCGTTTCCGGCTTTTTTTCTTTTGGTGAAGCGCTGCTGTTCTTGTTGTCGTCCGCCGCGTTGCCGCAGGCGCTTAGCACAAGCGCCAAAAGAAGCAGCAAGGAAAGCCATGTTTTCCTCATGACGAATCAAGCCTCCCTAAGCAGTTGATAAGTGAAGCAAATGGGTTTGTTCGTCCGCGGGTCGCGGCCGATGTCAGCGTCAATGCCAAACACGTCGCGAAGCACATCGCGGCAAATGACGTCTTCGCTCGGCCCGGCTTTGACGATCGTGCCCGCCTTCATGGCGATCACATAGTCGGAAAACCGCGCCGCTTGGTTAATGTCATGGAGCACCATCACAATTGTCCGCCCTTCTTCTTTGTTCAGCCGTTCAAGCAGCTCGAGCACCTCGAGCTGGTGGGCGATGTCCAAATACGTCGTCGGTTCGTCCAAAAAGATGATGTCCGTCTCTTGAGCGAGCGCCATGGCGATCCAGACGCGCTGCCGCTGTCCGCCGGAGAGGGCGTCAACCGGCCGGTGTTTCAAATCGGCTGTTTTCGTTACGGCAAGCGCCCAGTCGATTGCTTCGTAATCTTGTTTCGTTAGGCGGCCCCATCCTCTTTGATAAGGGAAGCGGCCGTACGAGACGAGCTCAGCGACGGTCAATCCGCTTGTCGCTTCCGGCGTCTGCGGCAAAATAGCTATTTTTTTCGCCAGTTCTTTCGTTGGCTGTTGCGAAATGGCCCGGCCGTCCAAAATGACGGCGCCGGACTGCGGGGAAATGATGCGCGTCAACGTCTTGAGCAGCGTCGATTTTCCGCATCCGTTTGGTCCAATAATGGCTGTGATTTGTCGGTCGGGAATGCGGACGGACAAGCGTTCGAAAATCGTCCGGTCATCGTAGCAGACGGTCAACTCCTCGGCGTATAGGCGGACCATGAGGCCACCTCCTTCCGGATCAAGAAAATGAGAATCAATATCAATATTATTATAGCGCATCCAATGAAAAAAACAATGATTTTTTGAAAATGGGAATCAATTTTATATAGATGCAATTTAAAGCTTTAACATTTTTCGTCTTTGCCGGTCATTGCATCCGACTGTCGAGTGACCGAACAACGCCGCTTCCAGACCCATGAATGGGTCTGTGAAGCGAGTCGTTGTTCGGTCTTCCGTCACGCTAAGGCGTGACGGAGGCAAGCCACACGCTTGCCTTCGACAGTCGAAAATGGGCAAACCACTTTTCTGTCAAGGATATGTTAAACTTCTTTGTTGCATCTATATAGTTGCAAAGAAGTGACTAATGAGTGTTGCGAAATAACAACATTTTTTAGCTGAATAACGGCAGAACTGCAACAAATTCGTTCTGTTTGTTGCGAGATTGCAACAATATGTTGTTGTTTGGCAACAAGCGATCAAGTAAGATGAATTTTAGAAGGTTGGTGATTTAAGGGGAAATGCTGCTCTCCAACAGTGTTTCTCAAATTGAAAAACCTTGCAACACCATAACCTCCTTNGTTTGTTGCGAGATTGCAACAATATGTTGTTGTTTGGCAACAAGCGATCAAGTAAGATGAATTTTAGAAGGTTGGTGATTTAAGGGGAAATGCTGCTCTCCAACAGTGTTTCTCAAATTGAAAAACCTTGCAACACCATAACCTCCTTCCTTACGATTTCTCACAAACCGAGCGAATTCGTTGTTTTTCACCAGCCTTCTAGGGGTTTGTTTTTTCTGAATAGCGGGAACTTTTTTGGCACAAAAATTGCTTGAGTAGAAAATAAGGCGGAACGGTGGGAGAGGAAATGGCAATGATGGTCGGAGACATCATGGTGAAGGCAAAGGCAGTAATTTTTGAAAGCGATTCCCTTGATGAAGCGGCTCGGACATTCGTTGAATATGGACTTGATGGGATGGTCGTATGCCGTTGCAGTGAGGAAATCGTCGGCGTGGTGGCGGTCAAAGACGTGTTGTTCGGTCTTGTCCAAGGGAAAACAACTGTGCGTGAGGTGATGCGCCCGTCGCTGCCGCCGCTTTCCATTCACGACCGTGTGGAAGTGATCGAGTTTGGCGGCGGTCCGCTCCGGCCCGTTGTCGATGAGAGCGGACGCCTTGTCGGTGTGTTGACGAAAGAGCAGCATTTGACGGCATATGCGAAGGTGGCACAACTCCGCTTAAAACATTTGGATGCCATTTTCAACGCCGCCCATAACGGCATTTTATCGATCGATGCAAAAGGACGGATTACATCGATCAATCCACCGGCTGAGAAAATGGCGCGGACGACGAAAGAAGAAGCCATCGGCAAGTTTTTGACCGATGTCGTGATCCCGTCTGGCTTGCTCGAGGTCGTGCGCACCGGCAAAGGGCATACGGAAAAATACCGCGTCGGCAAGCGCGTCTATATTACAAACCGCTCGCCAATTATCGACGAGGGGAAGGTCGTTGGGGCGGTCGGGGTGTTTCAAGACATTTCCGAGATTGAATTTATCTCCAACGAACTTGAGACCGTCAAGCGCATCGTCAATGAATTGCAAACGGTGATGGAGGCATCCAGCGACGGCATCGCTATCACGGACCGCAGTGGAATGATCACACGGCGAAACAAAAAATGGGATGCGCTGTTTCTAGGAACGGAGCAAGAGCGGGTGACCGCCCCGCTTGACCGGGTCGTTCGACAGGCGCTTGATGGACGTCAGCCCTGTTCGATGCTTCATCAGGGGATGGAAACAGGAAATATTTGGATCGTTTCCGCGGTGCCGATCATCGAGGAAGATGGGCGGGCAGAGCGGGTTGTTCTCTACGTCAAAGATATGACCGAGATGGAACAGCTGCGCTCGGAACTGGAGGAGACGAAACGGCTCCTTCATATGTTGGGCCGTCAGGAAGAAGATCATCTCATTTATCGCGCTCCAGCGATGGCGCATGTTGTCAATATCGCCCGCCAAGCGGCGGCTGTCGATGTGACGTTGTTGTTGACCGGAGAGTCGGGCACCGGGAAAGAGGAATTGGCGAACTACATTTGGAAACAAAGCGCCCGCCGCGCCCGACCGTTTGTGAAAGTGAATTGCGGGGCGATCCCCGAGACGTTGATGGAGTCTGAACTGTTCGGCTACGAGCCGGGGGCGTTCACCGGAGCGGCGAAGAAAGGGAAAAAAGGCTATTTCGAGCAGGCGGATGGCGGGACGATTTTTCTCGATGAAATCAGTGAAATTCCGCTTCACCTGCAAGTGAAGCTCCTTCGCGTGTTGCAGTCGATGGAAATCATGAGGTTGGGGGCGGAGGCGCCGAAGCGGATCGATGTGCGTGTCATCGCCGCGACGAACAAGCCGCTTGAGGAGCTTGTTGCCGCTGGGCGGTTTCGCGCTGATTTGTTTTACCGGCTGAACGTGATGCCGATTGCCATTCCGCCGCTGCGCGACCGGAAAGAAGATATTCCGCTCTTGGTTGACCATTACCGAAAGCGGTTTGCGGAAAAGTATCAAAAACCGCTTGTCTTTACCGACGGAGCGCTGGCGGCGATGATGGACTATCACTGGCCCGGCAACGTTCGAGAGCTCGTTAATGCTGTAGAACGTATGTTTGTGACCGCCGTTTCCCCAGTCATTGACGAACACCAAGTGGCGAAATGGCTCCACCTTGAACCGGAGCCAGCTGCGAGCCCGGTGGCGGTCGGAGAGATCATCCCGCTCAAACAGGCAACGGCTGAGGTCGAGCGCCAGCTGATCATCAAGGCGCTTCACAAGGCGAAGACGTATCGGCGGGCTGCGAAACTGCTTGGTGTCGATGCGTCGACACTCGTGCGCAAGGCGCAAAAATATGGAATTCAATCATGGGGAGGGGAAGAAGATGGATTTCACGCTGCCAGCCGAGATTGAATTTTTAAAAGAAAACGTCCGCAAATTTGTGAGAGAAGTTGTCGAACCGGTGGCGATGGATATTGAGGAAAATGACCAGATTCCGCAAGATATCATTGAAAAGTCGAAAGAAATGGGGCTGTTTGGATTAAGCATTCCGGAAGAGTACGGAGGCCTCGGTTTGTCAATGGTCGGCAAATGCGCCATTTACGAAGAGCTCGGCAAAACGCATAACGGCTATACGACGTTAATCGGCGCCCATACCGGCATCGGCACCGTCGGCATCGTTGAGCTCGGCACGGAAGAACAAAAGCAGCGCTATTTGCCAAAGATGGCGACGGGCGAATGGATCGGCGCTTTTGCTCTCACTGAGCCCAGCGCCGGATCAAACGCCGCTGCGATCAAAACGACCGCCGTCCGCAAAGGCGACCGCTACATCATTAACGGCTCGAAACATTATATTACGAACGCTGTCGACGCCCATGTGTTTACCGTCATGGCAGTCACCGATCCGTCGAAAGGCCCGAAAGGCATCACGTCCTTTATCGTAGAAAAAGATTTTCCCGGCTTTATCGTCGGAAAAGTCGAGCGGAAAATGGGGTTGCGCGGATCGCATTCGGCTGAGCTGTTTTTTGACAACTTGGAAGTGCCGGCCGAAAACGTGCTCGGGAGAGAAGGCGAAGGGTATGTCAACGCCTTGAAGATTTTAGCGAACGGCCGTGCTGGTCTTGCCGCGCGCAACCTCGGCTCGTGCATCCGCCTCTTGGAATACTGCATGGAATACGCCGAACAGCGTGAACAGTTCGGCAAGCCGATTATCGAGCAGCAAGCGATCCAGCATATGCTGGCGGAAATGAGCATGTTGATCGAAGTGCTGCGTTCGACCGTCTACCGCGTCGCCTGGATGGTCGACCAAAAGATGCGCGTCGTCAAAGAAGCGGCCATCGCCAAGCTGTTCGGTTCGGAAGTGTACAACAAAATCGCTGACATGGCCGTGCAAATCCACGGCGGCCTCGGCTACATGAAAGACTACCCGATCGAACGTTACTTCCGCGATGCCCGCATTACGAAAATTTACGAAGGTACCTCGGAAATCCAGCGCAACATCATTGCGAGCGAACTGCGGAAAGAATACGGAAAAGTGCGGGCATGACCGGAGTAGGTGCTGTCCTAACGAGGTGCTGGCTTTCAAGAGGAGTGCGAGAGATTGAATAACAAATCAGCTCGATGCGGATATACGGCCGTGGCAGAGGAGGTCTCGATGCTGTTGTGACCCCCTCTGTTTTTTTAGCGTTATTGTCGGAAAATGTCATTCGCTTTTTGTTGACGAAAGAAAGGGAAGGTTGCTAGAATGAGGGAAAATGATTGACTATTCATAACATTTTGGTCATTTTTACAACCTGCCTTTTTGCCAGCAACCCGCCTATTGTCGCAACAGCCTATTTGTAAGCCTTTACATTGATTGGTTGTCCCCGCGTTCATCTATCCAGAAGTACAACACCAGCCGACATTTCAAGAAAAATGGAAAAGGAGTGGTGAGCGTGCGTCGTGCCGAGCCGTTGGTCACAACAGGCAGCCGCGGGCTGCAGGAGGATTCGTTCCCGTTTCGGCTTTACCAAAAGGCAAAGCGGTTGGAAGCAGCGGCCCACGATTCGATTTTCGGACCCGACCACCATGCCGATATCATGAATTTCACCGCTCGCCAACTGGCAACGAGGATGGAAGTGTTGAAAAAAGCGCAGGAGAAACCGTTTGACGAGCTGTTCGGTCTTGAGGAAAGCGAAAACGTTGGCTAGAGGTTGAGAGTCGAAAACAAGGAAGGGAGAAATCGTCATGACCACTCATGTGCAAGTGCATCATTTTCCACTCTTCATTGACGGCCAATGGCAGCCGGCAACGAGCGGGGAAACGTTTCACGTATACAATCCGGCGACCGGAGAGGTGGTGGCGACTGTCGCGAAGGCGACAGCGGATGATGTTGACCGGGCGGTGAAGGCGGCGCGCAAGGCGTTTGACGAGACCGATTGGAAGGCAATGAAACCGAAAGAACGGGCGCGCGTGCTGAATGCGATCGCCCAAGCCATTGCCGCCAACGCTCAAGAGCTCGCCTATTTGGAAGCAATCTCAAGCGGAGGGACGATCCGGCGCATCAGCTCGATCGATATTTTGCAGACGGTCGATCTATTCCAAACGATGGCAAACATCGTCCAAGAGTACCCGTTTTCGGAAACACTGCCGATTCCGCCGTTTCCCGGACCGGCGCATAACTTTGTTTGGCGCGAGCCGATCGGGGTTTGCGCGGCGATCACACCATGGAACTTGCCGCTCATGATCGCGTCGTGGAAAATCGCCCCGGCGCTGGCAGCGGGCAATACGATCGTCGTGAAACCGGCGAGCTACACACCGCTGTCGACACTGAAGCTGGCGGAAATCATTTCGTCCTTCGTGCCGCCGGGGGTCATCAACGTGGTGGCTGGTCCCGGCGCCGATGTCGGGGAGGCGCTTGTCCGCCATCCGCAAGTGGACAAGGTGGCGTTCACCGGTTCGACGGAAGTCGGCCGCCGCATTATGGCGTTGGCGGCGGAAACGGTGAAAAACGTTACGCTTGAGCTTGGCGGCAAGTCGCCGAACATTTTGCTCGAAGATGCCGATTTGGACCTTGCCGTTCCCGGCAGTTTGTTTGGCGTCTTTTTGCACTCTGGTCAGTTGTGCGAATCGGGAACAAGGCTGTTTGTGCCTGACCGGCTCCATGATGAAGTGGTCGAGCGGCTTGTCGCCCTGACGAAGACGCTGCAAATCGGCCATCCGCTCGATCCGGCGACCGACGTCGGGCCGGTTATCTCCAAGCGGCAAAAAGAGACAGTGCTCTCCTATATTGAAGCCGGCAAGCAAGAAGGTGCGACCATTGTATGCGGAGGTCATGAAGTCGAAGTGCCCGGCTGTGAAGGCGGCCATTTTGTCGCGCCGACGATTTTTTCGAATGTCACGAATGACATGAAAATCGCTCAAGAAGAGATTTTCGGTCCAGTGTTGTCGATCATCCGCTATCATGACGTGGAAGAAGCGGTGGCGATGGCCAACGACACGATCTACGGGCTTGCGGCCGGCGTCTGGACGCGAGACGTCAACAAGGCGTACGCCATCGCCGGGCGCCTGCAGGCTGGCGTCGTCTGGATCAATGACTGGCATATGCTTCGCAATGACGCGCCGTTTGGCGGCTACAAACAAAGCGGCATCGGGCGCGAGATGGGCAAATATTCACTTGATGCTTACACGCAGCTGAAGCATGTGCACACATCAATGGTGCCGGAGCTTGGGAAACGGAAATGGTATCAAGTGCTGTTTTCTCGCCTGCACACCATGATGAAAAAGTAAAGGGGGATGAAGGAACATGACGACGTTAGCGAACTTTTGGCTGCGCACGGCAATTTACACCGGGTCGAACACCCGAGCGCTCGTGCCGGATTTGTTTCGCGGGCTGGGCGCTAAACGGGTGCTATTGCTTTCTGACCGTGGGCTCGAGCAAGCTGGGGTTGTCGAAAAAGTAGCGAGCCTCTTTGACTTGACGACGCATGGAGTCGGACCAGAGCTTGTCGGCATCTTTTTGGATATCCGCCAGGATGCGGAAAGTGAATGCGTCAATGAAGCGGTGCGCTATGCGCGCGCTGTCGGAGCTGACGCCTTGTTGGCGGTCGGCGGCGGCAGTGTGCTGGATACGGCCAAAGGGGTGAAATACGCCCTGTTTAAAGGGTTGCGTGATATTAAAGAGGCGATTCCAGGCGGGCTGCGGTACGAGTCGTTCCCGCAAGCGCAATTCATACCGATCCCGCACATCGCCATCCCGACGACGGCCGGCACGGGGTCGGAAGTATCGCCGATCGCAGTCATTTATAATGAAGAGCTGCGCTTGAAAACGAACATCATCAATCCGTTTATCAACGCTGATGTGGCCGTTTTGGATCCGGATTTAACGGTAGGGCTTCCCCCGAAGGTGACGGCGTTTACCGGCATGGACGCGCTCACCCATGCCATTGAAGCGCTCGCCTCGCCGATGGCGACCGCGCTCACCGATGCATGCGCCTTGCAGGCGATCCGTTTGATTCGTGACTACTTGCCGGAGGCGGTTCGTGACGGCGGGGACATCCGCGCCCGCTTGGAGATGCTGCATGCGAGCTTGCTTGGCATCACCGCGTTCAGCTTTGCGTTAAACGCCATTCCGGTGCACAATTTCGCCCATGCGTACGGAGCGATGTTCCGCATTCCACATGGCTTGGCGAACGCCGTCTTTTTGCCAGTCGTGATGGAAGCGATTCCGGAATTGTATTTGCCGAAAGCGAAGCTGTTGGCTCAAGCGCTTGGCATTTATGATCACGGTCAAGGCAATGAAGCGCTGTTGGTAAAGTCCATTGAGCGAATTCGCCAATTGCGCGATGACATCGGGCTGCCGGCTGATTTTGCCGACTATCCGATGACGGAAGAACAATTCGCGGCGACGATTCCAGCGGTGGCATCTGACCCGGCTGCAGTCAGTTTCCCGATGCCGCCGGAGTTGATTCGGGCCATCGGCGAGCGCGTCGTCAAGCTGACAGTGGAAAAAGGATGAAGCAGTGGTACCGACAAGCAAGGACAAGATTTGTCCAGTCTTATTCAGCCTTATTAAGCAAGAAAAAGGTGTCCCGCTGTGAGGGACACCCGTTTTTGTGCCGACTTAGCCCCGCGGCCGCCCGATGACCGTGTCTAACGACCAAAGCCGGCTGCCGTTCAGCCACAAATATACGGACATAGCGAGCAAGGCGAGATTGAATTCATAGCCCGTTTCCCGGCCGTTGCCGAGCAAACCGGCGTCGACTTTCGCCGTGGCGATGGCCCCGACCATGATGACGGCAAACGCCGCGGCGATCGGGCGTGTGCCAAGGCCAAGCATCATCGCCCAGCCTCCAGCAAGCTCTATGATCGTCACGATGTAGGCGAGCCAGCCGGGAAGGCCCATAGCAACAAACGAATCCGTTGCCGCCTCAAGCCCCCGCTGCCATTTCACCCACCCATGGGCGAAAAAGATGAATCCGATGACAATCCGCAATAGAAAGGCGCCTAGTTCGTGAGAATGCATCGATTTCTTCCTCCTTGTCCCAACAGCATGGTAGTACAATGTATGCGGGCAGGTCCGCCCCCATGCCTTTCGTTAGCCATTCGACCGGCAATGGGCTACAATGGAGGGGAAGCGCGTCAAAAGTAGAGGAGGATATGGCCGTGAAAATTGAAGTATGGTCCGATTTTGTCTGCCCGTTTTGCTATATCGGCAAACGTCGCTTGGAACAGGCGCTTGAACAGTTTCCGCACCGAGAAGATGTTGAGGTTGTATTTCGCAGCTTTGAATTGGATCCGAATGCGAAAAAAGAGACGCCATTGACGATTCACGAAATCATTGCTAACAAATACGGCATTTCAATCGAGGAAGCGAAGCGGGCCAATGCCGATATCGGCAGGCAGGCGGAAGCGGTCGGATTGACATTCCGCTTTGAGACGATGAAGCCGACGAATACGTTTGACGCCCACCGTTTGGCTCATTATGCCAAGGAAAAAGGGAAGTTGAATGAAATGGTGGAACGGCTGTTTTATGCATATTTCACGGAGTCAAAGCGAATCAGCGACCGCGATGTGCTGCTTGCGATCGCCGAAGCAACCGGGCTTGACCGGGCGGAAGCCGAAGAGGTGTTGAACAGTGGTCGTTATACAGAAGAGGTGCGCCGCGACGAGGAAGAAGCAGCGGCGTTGGGCGTCCGCGGCGTACCGTTTTTCGTGCTGAATGGGAAGTATGCGATTTCGGGGGCCCAGCCGGTTGACGTGTTCCGGCGGGCGCTAGAGAAAGTATGGGAGGAAGAACAACAAGCTTCCCCGTTGCGGTCGTTGGCGGGTGAAGGCGGAATGTGCGCAGACGGAAGCTGCTTGATTGACTAAATCGCCTCAACCAAAAAGGAAAAGCCGGCTAGGGGTTTTCTTAGCCGGCTTTTTTTGTTATTTTCACGGAGAAGCTTCTCGTTTAGTTAGATGAAACAAAAATGGGGAAGATTAACCGCGTTTCACAAACAGCGGCAAGTCCGTATGCCCCATGCCGCGGACGTAGACGAACAGCTGGCCTTTATGGTGGATTTCATGGTCCATTGCCAATTGCAGGAACTGAGCTGTGGACATTTGTGTGCCAAAGATGGCAGTTAAATCAAGCGTCCGGTCGAAGTCGTCATCGCTCATCGATTCGATGAGCTGCCTCGTCTTTTCCGTATACGTTTCCGCCAGCTTGGCCAAATTCGTCTCCGGTTCCTCGATTTTTTGCCGGAACAGCGATGGATCGCCGTGTTTTGCCGTGTTAGCGAAATTGTAGAAGCTGAACAGCATATGCGTCGCCAGCTGCTTCGCTGTCATCGAGGTCGGCGTCGGTTTGTAATCATAATGCGCTTCGTCGATTTTGTGGATCAGTTCCATCGTGACATGGCGGTGGGAAAGGAAATATTGCACCCATTTTTTTGCGCGGGACATGGCTCTTCCTCCTTCTAGTTATGGAATTCTGTTTTCCATTTTACCATAAACATCTTCTCTATCGTCAGCGGGGAAGCTTGACCCGAAAGGTGGTCCCTTGGCCAGGGGTGCTATGGACATCGATTGTTCCGCCGTGAGCCGATACGAATTCTTTGGCAATGGCAAGACCCAATCCGGTTCCCCCGCGATTTCGCGTTCTGGCTTCATCTGTGCGGTAAAATCGATCGAACAAAAAAGGCAAATGCTCCGGCGCGATGCCGATGCCTGTATCTGAAACCTCTTGCTTTGGCTCATTTCCCTTAATGGCAATGGAAGAAATCCCCCTTATTCATTACAATGAAAGTAAATCATGAAAATCATGCACGCAAGGTATTGGGCAGGTGTGATCCCACAAAATCGCACGTGTCATGATGAAAAGGGGTGGGTAAAGATGGAACATCACTCTTCGTCCCATGTTCCGCGCATAAAAGTGCTCATCGCCGATGACAATCCCTTTGTCCGCGAAGGGCTGCGGATCATCTTAAGCACGTATGACGAGTTTGATGTCGCCGCGACTGTAGGCGATGGGAAAGAGGCAGTGGAATATTGTCGACATCATGAAGTTGATGTCGCGTTATTGGATGTGCGCATGCCGAACATGAATGGAGTGGAAGCGACAAAGCTTCTATGCGAGCAGACGAAGACAAAGCCGCTCATCTTGACGACGTTTGATGATGATGAATACATTCTAGACGCCATTCAATACGGCGCAAAAGGATATTTTTTAAAAAATACGGACCCGGAACGAATCCGCGAAGCGATCAAAGCGGTGTATCACGGCCAAGTGGTGATGCAGGAGATTGTGATGGACAAAATTAAGTCCAACTTAAAAGAAGAAACAGAAGCAGCCCCGAAAATCGATAAAAGCCTGTTTACGGAACGAGAGTTGGACATTATGGCGCTCATTGCGAAGGGGCTTTCGAATAAAGAGATTGCCAAACAGCTATTTCTCTCCGAGGGAACGGTGGCCAATTACATCACATCGATTTTGGACAAAACCGGACTGCAACATCGAACGCAAATTGCCGTTTATTATCTGACGGGAAAAGTCGGCTGAGGGGATGTTATGGAATCGCTGCTGATCATTTACAAGCTGATTGTATGGGGCTATGCGGCATTCGATTACATTTCATCGAAACAGAGAACGGGAGCGGGCTTTGTTCTAGTCTCTCTGATCTATTTTTGTCTTCAGCTGTTTGCCCTGATCGTTCGCCATATGAGTTGGAAAAGGGGAGCGGCGTTTGGTTCCGTTGTTCTTCTCGTTCTAGCCGCCGCCTTTGTGGAGCCGCTGTGGGCGTTGTTGCTGCCTCTCAATGGGTATGAGCTGGCCTCCGTGTATATCCACCGAGTTTGGGGGATCGGGGCGGTGTTGTTGACGCCGATGATTTGGCTTGATCCATCGGCGGGGAAATTATACGGCTTTGTGGCATTGTTCAGTTTTGTCAGCGTGACGGCAGTCAAGCGGCACATCGAGCGGATGGAACAACAAGAAGATCGTTTGGATCAAATGCGCAACGATTTGCATCGGCTGACAAGAAGGATCAGCGAATATCATCAATACATCAAGCAGTCGGAATATACGTTGCAGTTGGAAGAACGGAACCGTCTGTCGCAGCGCATCCATGACCAAATCGGCCACTCGCTCGCTGGAGCGCTCATTCAGATGGAGGCGGCCAAACGGTTGATGGATGCGGACCGCGACAAGGCGAAACAACTGTTGGAAAACGCCATCCATATTTCCAAAGAAGGCATGGAACAAATCCGGATGACATTAAAACAGATCAAGCCACCGCTCGAGCAAATCGGGCTGAATCGGGTGAAATTATTCATTGAGGAATTTTCCGCCCAACATCATCTCCCGGTTCCGCTCGTATGCAAAGGGGATTTGGATGTGATTACACCAATCCAATGGAAAGTGATTTATGAGAACATTGCCGAAGCGTTGACGAATGCGAGCAAATACGCTGAGGCCACGGCCATTGCCGTTGAAATTCACGTGTTGAATCGAGTCATCAAGGTGGAAGTGAAAGATAACGGGAAAGGTGCGGCCAAGATCAAGAAAGGACTTGGGATCATCGGCATGGAGGAACGGGCGGCCTCTGTTCATGGCACGGTCATTGTCGATGGAACGAACGGTTTCTCTGTCACGACGTTGCTTCCGATTCATGAGTAAATCGTGAATTTTCTCATGTCAACGAGATGAATTCCTGCACTTACAGGAGTTCATCTTTTTTTCTATAATCCATAATACCAAGCATGGAAAGAAGGTGGAACGATGAACATTTTAGAGATCAAACAAGTGACCAAAAAATTTGGTGACTTCATCGCTGTCGATCATATGTCTCTTACGGTTGCCGAAGGGGAAATTTTTGGCTTCCTCGGAGCCAATGGCGCGGGAAAAAGCACAACTATCAATATGATTGCTGGGTTGCTGCGCCCGAATGCAGGAGAAATCAAGATTCTCGGCAAGGACATCGCCAAGCATCGCCAGTTTGCCAAACGACAGATCGGCATCGTGCCTCAAGAAATTGCCATCTATGAAAATTTGACGGCGTATGAGAATGTTGAATTTTTTGCCGGGTTGTATGGACTGCGCGGCCCGGAGTTGCGCCAGCGGGTTGAAGAGGCGCTCGAGTTTGTCGGTTTAAGCGATAAGCGCAAAATTTATCCGAAACATTTCTCAGGGGGAATGAAACGGAGGCTCAATATCGCCTGCGCTCTTGCCCATCGGCCGAAGCTCATCATTATGGACGAACCAACAGTCGGCATCGATCCGCAGTCGCGAAATTATATTTTGGCTTCGGTGAAAAAGCTCAATGAGATGGGATGCACGATCATTTATACAAGCCACTATATGGAGGAAGTGGAGGAGATTTGCACACGGATCGCCATCATTGATCATGGAAAGATCATCGCAGAGGGGACAAAGGAGCAGCTGGAAGCGATTATCACCGATACAAAAGATATTTGGCTGGAAATCAGGGGGATGGATCGGCTCAACAAGCAGCATCTTCAAGACATTCCCGGGGTCAAGGCGGTGCAATGTGAAGAAAATATGATCAAAATCAGTTCGGATATCAGTGTCAATAATTTAAACGAAATTGTGCAATGCCTGATCAATGACGGTGTCGAAATCCGTTCGCTTGAAGACAAATCACCGAACTTGGAAACGGTCTTTCTGGCGCTGACGGGGAGAAATTTGCGGGATTAGCTGTTTGGAGTGCCATCATGCGAGGGAGGTGCTTCTTTTGAATATTTTTCGCATTGCAGCCAAGGAAATCAAAAGCGATTTTCGTGATGTCCGGACGCTATTTTTTATGCTGCTGTTTCCGATCGTACTGATGTTCATCTTAGGAACAGCCCTTTCCAACACGTTTCACTGGACGATTTCCGTCGGTGATGTACACGTCTTGTACAACGATCAAAAAGCAGGGCCGTTGTCGCCGTATATTCAAACGATGATCCAAGCAGGGAAGAAAGCCCACATCGATTTTCAAAAGGCATCCGACCGGATAAAAGGAACGAAAGCGGTGCAGGAAGGAAAAGCGGATGGATACATCGAGATCGGCCCGCGTGGAGTGGAGTTGTACACCAATGAACGCAACAAGATCAAAGGAAGTCTTGTTGAGGGGGTGATGGCCGCGTTTGTCGGCCGATACGAGCTGGCGATGGCCGTTTCAGAGGTGAAGCCCGGTTTTGTTCCATCAAATAAAAGTGTGCATGATGAGTATATTCAAGAACGGTCGCTGCATTCCAAGCGCAAACCGGGAGCCATGGATTATTATGCGGTGGCGATGACGACGATGATCGCTTTGTACAGCGCATTGCCGGGCAGTTCGTTGCTGCGGGGGGAGCGAACGCGGAAGACGGCTGATCGCCTTTTGGCTGCTCCTGTTCGCAAAAGCGAGATTTTTATTGGAAAGCTGGCCGGGAACGTCGCGGCGAATTTTCTTTGTGTTGCGGTCGTCATGTTGTTCAGCAAATGGGTGTTTCATGCCGATTGGGGGCATCACGTAAGTCTCGTATGGTTGCTTATGTTGACCGAGGTGGTCTTAGCCATCAGCTTTGGTCTAGGGATGAGCTATATGGCAAGGACGGAAGGAGCGGCGCGAACGATTGCGATGGTCATCATTCAGCTGTCTTCCTTTTTCGGCGGCGCTTATTTTCCGATCGATGAAACAGCATGGTATGCCCATTTGTCTCCGCTTTCTTGGATGAATGAAACGATTTTCAAAATCGTGTATGCGAACGATTTGTCAAGCGTCGTTCCAACTATGCTGCTTAATATCGGTATAGCGGCGTTGTTTTTATTGATCGCGGTGGCATCTGTAGCGAGACGGGAGGGATTATAAGGTGAATGACGTCATCTGGTTGGTGAGATATACGTTAAAGCGAACGTTCCGTCGGAAAATCAATTTTTTGTTATATTTTGGAACTCCGTTGGCGGCGATCCTTTTGTCTTTGTTTGCGGCCGGGGGCAACCCTGTCAAGGAAGTTCGCATTGGAATCGTCAATGAGGATCAAGGACGGATTACCGATGATACGATCCGTTTTCTGAAAAGCCTTGATCATCTCTCCGTGAAAAGCGTGAAGTTATCAGCGGTCGATGAGCAAATCACCTCGCAAAAGATGGATGGCGTGCTGATTTTTCGCCAAGGGTTTTCCGAAAGCGTCCAGCACGGCCAGCCCCGGCCGATAGAACTTGTCTCGCTCAAGGGAACGGAAATCACGATGTTCATCAAGTCGTACTTGCATGAATACATCGATCATCTGGCGACATTGGGGCGATTGGCCAATGGGGATCGTGATCTCTTTTGGAAGATGTATGAACGGTATCAACAAGCGCCGTTCCGCCTGTCCGTTCACTCGCTGCCCGACACAGCCAAACAAAAAGGGGTCACGTATCAAACGATCGGTTATTTGGTCATGATTATGTTGATGTCAGCGGGGAATTTGACTGAGATCATCATCAAAGAAAAAGAAGAGCGCACCTATTCTCGTTTATTGACAACACCGATTCAGGCGAGAACGTATGTGTTATCGAATATCGTGGTGAATTTGTTGATTATGACGGCACAAATCATCGTGACAATCGTGGCAATGAAGAACATCTTTCATATTGATCCTAATATTTCGATGTGGCAAATGGCCCTGGTGCTCCTGCTTTTCTCTTTATCCGCGATCGGCTTGTCTTTGATTACAGTGATGTTTGCGAACAGCTCTGCTTCCGCCGGGGCGCTGCAGCCATTGATTACCGTGCCGACATGTATGCTGGCCGGCTGTTTTTGGCCGGTCGAGCTGATGCCGAAATTTTTGCAAAAAGCGGCATATTTTATACCGCAACGGTGGGCGCTCGATTTTTTGGTAAAGCTGCAGGAGGGGCGCTCTTTCGGAAGTTTGTATTGGCATCTGTTGATTCTTCTCGCCTTTGCGCTGACCTTTTTCCTTCTGGCTGTTTACAAGTTTAGCCGAAGCCAACAGAGTGGACAGTTTGTATAATGCCCAGCGGTCTATGTTTTCTTGTATGGCTGTGTGGGGGCTTTCATCATATCGAACAAGTCGATCAGCGGGAATGTCAGGTGCAGTCGTTCTTTTTGACTGCGCCTTATTTGTTGGCCCTGGGGAAGTATCTATGGCATTTTGGAGTGCCACGCTTATGCTAATAGTGCTATATTCCTAAACGACGAAGAATGTGAAAGGAGAAGAAAGATGGTCAAAATTTTTCTCGATCCAGGGCATGGTGGGAACGATACTGGCGCGGTCGGCAACGGGTTGTTGGAAAAAGACATTACGTTGTTTATCGCTCTCGAAATCAATCGTCTGCTGCAAAATGAGTATGAAGGAGTTTCCGTGCAGTTGAGCCGGACAAAAGATGAAACGGTGCCGCTTGATGAGCGGACGGACCGGGCCAATCGCTGGGGGGCCAATTTGTACGTCTCCATTCACGTGAACGCGGGTGGCGGCACTGGATATGAAGATTATATTTATAATCGGCTCGATGACAATTCGGCAACAGCCCGCATTCGCGATGCCATTCATGAAGAAGTCGTCAAAGCTGCGGGATTTCGCGATCGTGGGAAAAAGAAAGCGAATTTTCATGTGCTAAGGGAGACCGCGATGCCAGCCGTGCTCACGGAGAACGGGTTTATTGACCGGGAAGAGGATGCAGAAAAACTGAATGACACCCAGTTTCTGCGAACGGTCGCACGAGGGCATGTAAACGGAATCGCGCGAGCATTTGGCCTGCAGAAAAAGCGAAAAACAGCATTAACGCGCGTGATTGTTGATGGGACGCAAGTCGTCGTTTTTGCCGAAAGGGAAAACGTGCTGCGCCAAGTGGAGCATTATTTAGGAAGAGCGAAGCGGATTGTGCTTGAGCAAGTCGAGGAATGACGGGAACGCTTGCCTAGTTTTCAGCTAGGCGAGCGTTTTTTCGTTCGTTCGTCCTAGTGGAAAGGCCGCCTCCTCCTTTGTCCAGCCGTCATATGAGTATAGCGAGAAACAAAGGAAGGGGGAAAAGACATGTTTGGCTATTCAATAGTGCAGTTAGCCCGCCGGCACGCGGGGCGGCTGGACCGTCCTCTCCGCCATGCGCTTGTCAATATGTACAAGCCGATGACACGCATGCCGTGCATTTTTCACCGCTGGATCGAGCGCTGGCTGCGGAAATGGCGGACGCTTTCCGTCTTGATTGAAGTCGAAAATGCTGAAGGGATGGAGGCAGTGGCCAAGGCGGAACGCGATCATTTCCGTATGAAAGTACGCCACCATTTTCGCCATGTTCCCTTCTACAGCGCACGGGTGACGCCGGCGGCGCTTGAGCAACTGCTTGAACATCCAAAAGTGAAGAAAGTGTATTTTAACCGTACGGTGAAAGCGTTATTAAACAACGCAGTGCCGTCGGCCAATGCGAAACGCGTGGCGGTCAACGGGACGGAGTTGAGTGGAAAGGGAGTGACGATCGCTATTGTCGACACGGGGATTTACCCGCACCCGGACTTGGAGGGGAGGATTGCTGCCTTTGTAGATTTCGTCAATGGGCGTACGACGCCATATGATGACAACGGACACGGTACGCACTGCGCTGGTGATGCCGCTGGGAACGGGCGCATGTCCGATGGGCTGTATGCTGGACCGGCGTACGAGGCAAACCTTATCGGCGTTAAGGTGCTCGACCGTTCGGGAAGCGGGACGCTCGAGACGATCATACGCGGCATTGAGTGGTGCATTGATTACAATAAGAAAAACTTGACCAAGCGAATCCATATTATTTCCTTATCGCTTGGAGGGGAACCGCAGCCGTTTCCGATAGAAAATGATGATCCGCTCGTGCAAGTCGCGGAGCAGGCGTGGGAGCAGGGTATTGTCGTCTGTGCGGCGGCAGGGAATGAAGGGCCGAATTATGGGACGATTTCAAGCCCCGGCATTAGCGACCGCATCATTACCGTCGGTGCTCTTGACGATCATGATACGGCGACAACGCGCGCCGACGATGATGTGGCGTCGTTTTCAAGCCGAGGGCCGACGGAGTACGGGGTGACAAAACCGGATCTCGTCGTCCCAGGGGTCAACATTATTTCGCTTCGCGCCCCGCGTTCATTTCTTGACAAGATGAATAAGCAAAGCCGGGTCGGTGACCATTATATATCGATGTCCGGCACGTCGATGGCGACGCCGATTTGCGCCGGCATTGTCGCGTTGATGCTTCAGGCCAAACCAAATGCAACGCCGGATGAAATCAAGCGGGCGTTAAAAGACGGCGCCGATTTGTGGAAAGGGCGAGACCCGAACGTATATGGAGCAGGTTACGTGAATGCGAAACGGGCCATTGAGCAACTGCTGCAGCGCTAGAAAAAAAGAGGGAGGCGATCATTGATCGCTTCCCTCTTCACGGTTATTGTAATCATATTTTGACGGATCGACCGGCTTGAAGCCTTTCGGTGTATAGAACCGGAGCAAATCGCCATAGACGACTTTATCCGATAGGTCAAGCTTCGTACGGACGATTTGTTCGAGCCGCTGAATTTCCGGCGTGCTTTCAAGAGGTTCGCCTGTTTTCGTGTCATAGTACTTGCCGTTGACCGCTGTCACCTTCGGCGTGACAAAGTCGCCGTTGCGGAACGGAACGATTTCTTGATGTTCAGGTGACAGCAAATCCGTTCCAAAATGGACGTAATTTTTTGTATCAATGCCCAGCAGGTGCAAGACCGTCGGCAACAAATCGATTTGGCCGCCAAACTCGTGAATGACGCCGCCTTTTATGCCCGGCACGTGGATGAACAGCGGCACCCGTTGCAATTGCGCATGTTCATACGGCGTAATTTCTTTTCCTAAAATTTGCGCCATGGCTTTGTTATGATTTTCCGAAATGCCGTAATGGTCGCCGTACAAAATGATGACCGAGCGGTCGTACAGACCCGATTTTTTCAAGTAGTCAAAGAACTCTTTCACTGCTTCATCCAAATAGCGTGCCGTTTGGAAATAACGGTCGACCGAGCCGTCGCCTGTCGTCGCCGGCGGGATCGTCGCATCCTCCTCGCTGATCGGGTATGGGAAATGATTCGACAGCGTAATAAATTTCACATAGAACGGTTCTTTCAATGTTTCTAATAGTGGGATCGACTCCCGGAAGAACGGTTTATCTTTCAGACCGTAGTTCAAGACGTCCTCGTCGTTCATATCGTAGTAGCTGGCGTCAAAGAAATGGTCAAAGCCGAACGACTTGTAAATTTCATCGCGGTTCCAGAACGTTTTGTAGTTGCCGTGGAAGACGGCGCTTGTATAGCCGTATTGGTGCAAAATGGCCGGAGCCGCCTGATACGTGTTTTGTCCTTTCGTCGTAAAGACAGCGCCTTGCGGCAAGCCAAACAGCGAGTTTTCGAGCATAAACTCCGCATCCGACGTTTTCCCTTGTCCTGTTTGATGGAAGAAGTTATCGAAATAGAACGTGTTCGGATCGCGGGTGAGCGAGTTTAAGAACGGGGTGACTTCTTCACCGTTCAACTTATAGTTAATCACAAAGTTTTGCAGCGACTCTAAATGAATGTAAATGACGTTTTTCCCTTTCGCCACGCCGAAATATTTCGGGTTCGGTTTGGCATACGTCGCCTGCACATAGTTCAGCACAGTCGTGATGTCGCTTTTGTTTGCGAACGCCCGCTGCGTCGATGATTTCATGCTTTGGAACGCATCGTAAATCAAATAGTTGTACACGCCTAAATATTTGACGATATAGTTGCGGTCGAACGTTCTTGTCAAGAGCTGCGGGCGGTCGGTCTCAGCGAGCGCCAAGTTGATGCTGAACATCAGAATGGCCGAAGCGAAAATGGCGCCTTTTTTGAATCGGCCGGCCTGCACTTCCGGGAGCGAGAATCGCTTCGAGAAAACGATCACCGCCAAAATGATCGTATCCAAGAAATAGAACACGTCATACCAGCGGAGCAACTCCCAAATGCTTCTGCCGAGATCGCCGAAGTTTTTCGTTTGCGTCAACGTCGGGAATGTAATAAAATCGCTGAAAAAACGATAATAAACGATATTGGCGTATAGAATGAACGATAAAACGAAATTAATAATAATGAGCCATTTGTACACACGCGTTTCCTTGGCCAACAGCGCCAACCCAAGGAAGAATACCGCCGAGCTGATCGGGTTGATGAACAATAAAAACTCCTGCATGGAGTTGCTGATGCCAAGGTTAAATTCCGCTAAATAGGCGGCGTACGTCTTCAACCAAAATAAGAGCACGGCAAAAATAAAAAAGCCAATGTATTGGTTAGGGAGAGAACGACATTTTTTCAACCATTTTTCCCAAATTGCCTTCACGTCCTCTTCTCCTCCTTTGCCTCGTATTCTTAACGATGCTTCTATGTTTATATCAACAGCCGTTGCCCACAGCAACAAACGTTTTATTCTTACATGATTTTACATCGGAACGTCTCCATGTCAAGTAGCATAATACGTCTGTTGCCAAAAGTCAATGGAATGTTTTTATGGGACTGGTGCAAGCCCCCTTCCGCGCTTCAATGCCTGTGTGGTCCCAGTCGGACTGCCATTTGCCATTCATATAGACGAACGGAGACGGAAAAGGTTTCAATGCATCCACATTCTTGAAGTCGGTGGCCATGCCCTTTATCCATTTTATTATGCAGAAAGAATGTTATGATGAAAATGGTTTAGAGTACCCGAACAAGCTTGTTTTTGGTATATTTTTTCTATGCATCATCCACAACTATAAAGAGGCGATTATGTGAGCGAGGGGGAAGGGATGGGGCTTTGAATGCGAACCGTAAATTTTTCGATCCGCCGAAAGTATTAGTGTCCGGCTTTGCCTTGATTATTTTGGTTGGAGCTTTCTTGTTGATGCTGCCGACGGCGACCGTTGACGGAAAAGGACTTCCGTTTTTAGACGCCTTGTTTACGGCGACATCTGCTACGTGCGTGACCGGACTTGTTGTGGTTGATACGGGGACGACGTTCACGTTGTTCGGCCAGCTGGTCATTTTAGCGCTGATCCAAGTGGGCGGGCTTGGATTTATGACATTTGCTACGTTGTTTGCCTTTTTGCTCGGCAAGCGGATTTCCTTGAAAGAGCGGTTGTTGCTGCAAGAGGCGCTCAATCAGCTGAGCATCGAAGGGATTGTTCGGCTCGTGAAACGCATTCTCGTTTTTACCGTCGTCATTGAGGGCATCGGCGGATTGCTGTTGGCGATTCGTTTCTCGTTCGATATGCCGTTTTGGAAAGCCGTGTACTTTGGGTTCTTTCATGCGATTTCCAACTTTAACAACGCCGGCTTTGACTTGATGGGCGAGTTTCGCAGTTTGACCGGCTATGTGGAAGATCCGGTCGTGAGCCTTGTCGTGCCGATTTTAATTATACTGGGCGGCATCGGATTTATTGTCATGAATGAAGTGTATGAGTACCGGCAAACACGGCGGCTGTCTCTTCATACGAAGGTGGTGGTCATCACGACGGCATGGCTGCTAGTAGCCAGCATGGCGCTGATATTGCTGCTGGAGTGGAACAATCCGAAGACGATGGGGCCGCTGTCGCTCTCAGGCAAGTTTCTGTCCGCGTTTTACCAGGCGGTCACTCCGAGAACGGCGGGCTCGAATACGCTTAACATCCCGGATTTGACGCAGCCGACGCTGTTTTTGATCGTGTTTCTCATGTTTGTCGGCGCTTCCCCGGGTTCGACGGGCGGCGGAATCAAAACAACGACCTTTACGACGTTGCTCGGCGCGGTTTGGTCGCAAATTCGCGGGAAGGAAGACGTCATTTTGTTCCGAAAACGAATCGTCTACGATACGGTATACAAGTCGCTGACCGTGACCATGAGCGGGCTGTTTATCGTCATGTTTGTAACGATGGTGTTGACGATCACCGAGAGCGGAAAAGACTTTCTCATGATTTTATTCGAAGCGACGTCGGCGTTTGGGACCGTCGGACTGTCGATGGGACTGACTCCAGAGTTGTCTCCGCTCGGAAAGGCGGTCATTATCTTGACGATGTTTGCCGGCCGCGTCGGTCCGCTGACGATCGCGTACGCGGTCACGCTGCGCCGTCAGCCTGATCCGTTCCGCTATCCGAAAGGGAAAATTATGATTGGATAGAGGCAAGACAGGAAAAAGAAAGAAAGCATAAAGATAAGGACGGTTTATGCGAAAAAGCGGCTCAAAGGCAGAGAAAATCGTTGTTTTTTCCGCTTTTTCACTGTTTACGGAGAAAAGGGGGAGGAGTAATATATGGAAGCAGAAACAACTGAATATTTAGCGCTGAATCCGTCATGGAGCGGGGGACCCACTTGTTGCAACGCTCGTTGCTAGGGGTGAATCCGAAAGGACGGGCATCTCTCCAAGCCCGAACCCGACAGCTAACCTCGCAAGCGCTTTGGGGAGGGACGAGTATGGTTTTGAACCAAACGTAGCCGTTGAGCGCGTCCTCAGCGGTTTTTTCTTTTTGAATCAACTCGAATATGCTTTGGGAGGAACGGAAGCATGGCTTCGTTAAAACGTTTGTTGATTGGGAAACCGATGGAGACAAAACGGCTCAAACATGAAAAATTGCCGAAATGGAAAGCGTTGGCCGTTTTTTCTTCCGATGCGCTGTCATCGGTGGCTTACGCGACGGAAGAAATTTTGCTTGTGCTTGCTTTATTAGGGACAAGCGTCTTTTTCTATTCGCTGCCGATCGCGGTGGCGATTTTAGTATTGCTTTTGTTAGTGACCTTGTCGTATCGGCAAATCATTTACGCGTTTCCGTCCGGCGGCGGGGCGTATGTCGTCGCCCGCGACCATTTGGGGACGAAAATTAGTTTAGTGGCCGGGGCGGCGCTGATGATCGATTATATTTTAACTGTCGCCGTCAGCATCAGCTCCGGCGTCGCCGCGCTGACATCGGCGTTTCCGGGGCTGCTGCCGTGGAAAGTGGAGCTCGCTGTCGCTCTTATCTTGCTTTTAATGGTGCTCAATTTACGCGGCATTACCGAATCCGCAACGGTTTTCGCCTACCCGACGTATGTGTTCATTGGCTTCGTTCTTGTGATGATCGCTGTCGGCGGGTGGCAGTTGTGGCAGGAAGGATGGCATGGGTTTACGATGCATGAGCATGCTTCCACAGCTCACATGTTTGCGTCCGGTTACAGTTTGTTTATTTTGCTGCGCGCCTTTTCATCGGGATGTTCGGCGATGACTGGGGTCGAAGCGATCAGCAACGGCGTGCCGGCGTTCCGGCCAGACAGTTCAAAAAACGCCGCCATTACGATGGGATGGATGTCCACATTGCTTGGCGTGATGTTTTTAGGCATCACCGTGTTGGCGGCGGGATTCGGCGTTACTCCGACCGAGCATCAAACGGTCATTTCGCAAATCGGACGCCATGTGTTTGGGAATGGTCTTTTGTTTTACTTGTTTCAGCTGGCGACGATGGTCATTTTAGTGCTCGCGGCGAATACGAGTTTTGCCGGGTTTCCGCAGTTGACGTCGATTATGGCGAAGGACGGTTTTTTGCCGAGAAGCTTGGCGGCCCGGGGCGATCGCCTTGTGTTTTCCAATGGCATTATATTGTTGAGCGTGCTGGCGATCGCATTGATCATCGCGTTTCATGCCAAAACCCATTCGCTCATCCCGCTTTATGCGGTTGGCGTCTTTCTTTCCTTTACGATCGGCCAGAGTGGGTTGATTAAAAAATTATGGAATCGGGAAGAAGGACGGAAATTCGGCGTGCTGCTCACCGTCGGAACGGGAGCGGTGGTCACCGGGATCGTCACGCTCGTCACGATGATCGCTAAATTTACGCAGGGGGCCTGGATCGTCATCGTGGCGATTCCGTTGTTCGTCTGGATGTTCATCCGAATTCACGAGCATTACAAAAAACTTGGCGAGCAATTGCGGCTTGACGAACGGGAGTGGCAACAGCGCGGGAAACTGTTGAAACCAAAAGTCATTATTCCCATTTCCGGCGTCAGCAAAGTGGTCGCCCAATCCGTTCAGTACGCTCGCAGCATTTCCGACGACATTACGGCACTGTCGATTATTTTCGACGAAAAAGACGAACAAAAGCTGCGGCAAAAGTGGGAGAAGTTTTATCCGGACATTCCGTTGAAAGTCATCTATTCACCGTACCGAACCATTTTGTCGCCATTGTTAGAATACATCACGAAAGCGGAAAAAGAAGCAGACCGCGCGCCGGTGACAGTACTCTTGCCACAATTTATTGTGAAAAAATGGTGGCATACATTTTTGCATAACCAAACAGCCATCATCTTGCGCTTTTTCTTGATCATGAAAAAAGATGTGGTCATTGCGACATTGCCGTATCATTTGCGGGAATAATGTCGAGAAAAGGGGAAACATTTCCCCGGAAATCGATGCGTGTCGAATGGCAAAAAAGTCCCCTCTCCGTACGGAATTGCATATCGTACGGCAGGGGGGATTCCTATGTGGTTATGGGTGTCCATGATTTTGCTCGCTTTCAGCGTGAGCATGGACAGCTTGAGCGTAGGCATGACGTATGGAATGGGTGGTGTCCGTTTTTCCTTCTTTTCGTTGGCGCTTATCGCATCCATGTCCGGGGCGGTGGTGTTTGCATCCATGAACATCGGCCGTCTGTTGGCGCTTTTTTTGCCGTTGCAAGTCGAGCGAGGGCTTGCTTCGGTCATTCTCATGGCGCTTGGCGGTTGGGCGATTTATAACGTCTATAAGCCAAAGGGAGACGGAAGCGATTCCTCTATGGAATGTGATGGAACAGGGGAGGCTAACCGATTCAGCGGCGCTGTTCAAGTATTGAAACGGCCTGAACTTGGGGATCTTGATCGTTCAGGCACGATCAGCCAAAAAGAAGCGTTGTTGATCGGGATCGCTTTGTCGATGGATTCATTTGGCGCCGGGATCAGTTCGTCGCTTTTGCATTTCCCGCCGCTTTCGTTTTCCCTGTTGGTTGGCGTATTTACTCTCATGTTCATCCGAGTCGGCTTATCGTTGGGGTACATGGTGTCGAAAACGGGAATCATGAAAAAGGCGACAATGCTGCCTGGGGTTGTGTTGATTGTCCTAGGGTTGATCAAATTATTTCGGTGACACCATTTTGGCGGCTCGTTCGTAATTCAAATGTGAAAATAGGTTGATGAAAAAGGAGAGAGGTCCGATGTGGAAAAAGTTTTTATCGAAATTCGGCATTGGCGCTGCCAAAGTGGATCTCGTGCTGCATCGCCCTCATGTGCGCCTTGGTGAAACGTTGGAAGGGGAATTTTTGCTGGAAGGTGGTTCGGTCGCCCAACACATTCGGAACCTAGATGTCGTATTGCAATTGGAGGTGCACGCGGAAGGAAAGGCATATCGCCGAACCGCAGCGGTGATCCCGGTCGCTTCCTCGTTTACGATTCAGCCCGGTGAGCGGAAAGTGCTCCCGTTTTCGTACGCACTGCCGCTCCATTTGCCGATCAGCCGCCCAACGGTCCGTTATACGTTCGTCACCCGGCTCGATATTGCCGATGGGGCGGATGCATATGACCAAGACGCCATTCACATTTTGCCGCCGACGGCCTTGGAGCAAGTGTTTTCCGCTTTGGCCGCCCTGGGATTCCGGGAGAAAGCGACATCCGGAAGCATTACGCCGCATGGCCAGGAATTTGCGTTCTTCCCGACGAGCGAATTTCAAGGGATCGTCCAAGAAGTCGAGTTTTTTGCCCTTGTCGAGGGAGAAGGGGTGCGTTTGTATCTGGAGATCGACGTCCGCCACGGCTTTGGCGGGGAACGCGAAATGAAACGGGAGCTGTTGATCACTCATGAACAGCTTCGCGATTCGGCGACGGCAGCCCGTCTGCTTCGAGAAGCCATTGAAGAGGCGGTGCGGGCGGCCGGGGCGTTCGGCCAGCTGAGCGGGCATCCATTGGCAACGCCGCATTCGCCAATCTATAGCCATCCAGTAGGCCATTATCCACCCGTCCATCATTCGCATCATGGCGGACACGGGTGGGCTGGTGCCATTGGTGGGTTTGCGGCCGGGATGCTGGCGGGAATGGTGGCGGAAGAGTTGCTTGACGATGTGATCGATGATGTCGCTGACGGGTTGGACGTGGATGATTGGTTTGATGGCGGCGATGGATTTGATGGGGGAGATTGGCTGTAATGATGATATGGAAGGTGCTTCGCATTTCGCGAAGCGCTTTTTTGCTGATGCGGATGTCTTGTACAACGGTGACCGTTTCTCCTTAGTGGGCATATACAATAAATGGAAAAATAAAACAAGGAGGAAACAAAATGAATGATACGTACGGTCATCGCCATTTGGCTTGGCATGAAACGTTGGAGTTGCATGAACTGATCGCTTTTCAAGCAAACGGGCTCATAAAAATGAAAAAGGCGGTCGGCAAAATCGACTGTCCTGAATTAAAAGGATTGTACCTTGAGACGATTCAAGGGCTGGAAACGAATTTGCGCGAGCTGCTTGCCTTCATTCCGGCGGCACCTATGATGGAAGAAAGCCGCGACCATGATGATGGCGACCGCGCCTTGCACGCTGGCGACTTGCTTGGCTTTTCAAAAACGGCAGTGCGCAATTATGCTGCTGCCATTACCGAGGCGGCGACGCCGGTGCTGCGCAAAACGTTTGTCAAACATCTGCTCAAAGCCATTGACACGCACGAAAAAGCGTTCAACTATATGTATGAACGCAGTTATTATCCAGCGTACGATCTTGTCCAGCTCCTTCACAACGACGTCCGCAACGCGCAAAAAGCGTTGTCGATGGGATATGAACGATAACAGAAACGAGCCGCTCCCGCCAAGTGGAGCGGCCTCTTTCATTGCGGCGGGGAGGAGCGGATGGACCGACGGCGAATACATAAAAGCGGAGAAACAGCTAAGCCTAATGGAGCTAGAAGAGAGGAAAGATCATAAACGAAGGAGGCGTCATCGGTGCGTTACTATATCGTTTTTGATATTGGCGGCACATATGTCAAACATGCCGTCATGAACGAGCATGGCGACTTTTTCGAAAAGGGGCGTTACCGTTCGGAGCGGCATGACTTTCATCAATTTCGCGATGACTTGCTTAACGCCGTCCGCCAGGCGCAGGCGAACTATGAACTTTCCGGCATCGCGATCAGTTCCGCAGGAAGCGTTGACAGCGATCTTGGCATCATCGGCGGAAGCAGCGCATTGCCGTGCATTCACGGCCCAAACTTTAAAGAAGTATTCGGCGGAGCGACGGGCCTGCCGGTGGAACTGGAAAATGACGCGAACTGCGCAGCGCTCGGTGAATTATGGAAAGGAGCGGGGCGGCACTGCCGCGACATCGCCTTTGTCATTGTCGGCACCGGCATTGGCGGGGCGATCGTGAAAGACGGACGCATCCATAAAGGGGCGCATTTGCACGGCGGGGAATTTGGCTATATGTTGATGGATGTCCGCTATGGGAACGGAAGGATCGAATGCAAAACATGGAGCGAACTGGCGGCGACAAGTGCGCTGATCCGGATGGCGGCTGAGGAAAAGGGGATGCCGGAGAGGGAGCTGGACGGAGAAAAAGTATTTGCGTTGGCCGAGAGAGGCGATGAAGCCGCGCAAAAGGCCATTGACCGGTTTTATTTTTCATTGGCCCAAGGGATTTTTAACTTGCAGTACGCATACGACCCGGAAAAAATCATTTTGGGCGGGGCCATTAGCAGCCGCCCCGATTTCGTCGACGAAATCAACAAGCGGCTTTCGGTGTTATTGTCGCTCGTTCCAATTGCCAAAGTCCAGCCAGTGGTGGAGACGTGCCAATTCAAAAACGATGCGAACTTGCTCGGCGCTTTGTATCATTACTTAGAGCGGCGCGGGGAGTTAGGGGAAGCGTCCGGCCCGTCCCATTGACTAGCAACAGGAAGTCGATGATTCTGTCTCGAAAACAAGGTCGCTGCCTAGAAAAAGCGCGGGTAGTACAAGACAAAGATTTGTAGTACAATAGAGCAGGCGCGGCCAAAAGCGGAGTGTTATTCCACCCGCTTGGCCCATATGTATAGAAAGGACGACCCCGCGCAGAAAGGATGGAAGGACATGCACTGGATGGAATTATGGAAGGCGATCATTTTAGGGATGGTCGAAGGGCTGACCGAGTTCGCCCCTGTTTCCTCGACCGGCCATATGATTATTGTCGACGATCTTTGGCTGAAATCCACAGAGTTTTTAGGCAAGTACGCGGCGAATACATTTAAAGTCGTCATTCAGCTCGGCTCGATTTTAGCCGCTGTGGTCGTGTTTAAAGACCGATTTCTCGACTTGCTTGGCGTTCGCGGCCGCCATCCGGGCGGACATCCGCGCCTTAACCTCATTCACGTCATCATTGGCCTGCTGCCGGCTGGGGTGCTCGGCGTCTTGTTTGAAGATTACATCGATGAACATTTGTTTTCGACAAAAACGGTGCTGATCGGCCTTGTGCTCGGCGCGTTGTTGATGATCGCCGCCGACAAATTCGCCAAAAAAGCCGCGCGGACGCAGACGGTCGACCAAATTACGTACAAGCAGGCGTTTTTTGTTGGTTTGATGCAATGTTTATCCTTGTGGCCCGGCTTTTCCCGCTCCGGCTCGACGATCTCTGGCGGGGTGCTTGTCGGCATGAGCCATCGCGCCGCCGCCGATTTCACGTTCATTATGGCTGTTCCGATCATGGCTGGGGCGAGCGGGCTGTCGCTGTTGAAAAACTGGCAATATGTCACCGCCGCCGATATCCCGTTTTTCATCGCCGGTTTTTTTAGCGCCTTTGTCTTCGCCTTGCTCGCGATCCGCTTTTTCCTTGAGCTCATCAACCGCATCCGCCTCGTGCCGTTTGCGGTGTATCGGATCGTGCTGGCCGTTGTCATTTATTTCTTATACTTCTAGTCGTGCCGCCTGGCGGGGTTGTTCCGCCGGGCGGTTTTCTGGTTGGGGGAAGGAAATGGAAAGAGAAAAAATTTGAATAAAAATAACCCGTAGTGCTAGCTGAGTGCTAAGACTGAGCCAGCATCACAATTCCAGTACAACATCATGAAGATATCGATCTCTTGTGCGACCATGTGTTCCGTATCAACCGTTATCGGCTTGAGCCGGTGTAAAGGAGAGAAGGCTCGTTGTGTGGTGATGAAAACAAAACGAGGCGATGCCGAAAAACGGCCGTGGTTGGCCGCATCGGGCATCGCCTGTTTTTACAAACGGGCGGTGTCTTGAATGATTGCAAGCAGCGTTTGCAGCGGATCGCTCGCGCCGGCTTTCTCCATGTTTTTTTGGTAGCGGTCTTTGTTTTCATATAGGCGGTGAATGGCGGCTTGCAGCGATTCGTTCGTTAAATCCTCTTCCATCAGCACTTCCGCATAGCCTGCTTTTTCAAACGAACGAGCGTTTGCAATTTGGTCGCCGCGGCTTGCCGCTTTCGAGAGCGGGATGAGCAGCATCGGCTTGCGCAAGGAGAGCAGTTCGAAAATGGCGTTCGCCCCGGCGCGGGAGACGACGATGTCGGCCAAGGCGAGTAAGTGGGGCAGCTCTTCGTTGACGTATTCGAACTGTTTGTATCCTTTTTGGCCTGCGAGGCTTGGGTCGATGTTTCCTTTGCCGCAAATGTGGATGATGTCAAATTCGGCAAGAAGCGTCGATAGGTTGGCGCGCAAGGCGTCGTTAATTTTTTTCGAGCCTAAGCTGCCGCCCATCGCCAGCAAGACCGGTTTTTTTCCGTCGAACTGGCACATCTTCCTCCCTTGTTCGGCGTTGCCATCCTTCAACTCTTCGCGGACGACGGCGCCGACGTAGACGGCTTTATCGGCATTGACGTATTGCTTCGTTTCCGGGAAGGTGAGGCAGATTTTTGTCGCAAACGGCATAGCGATTTTGTTCGCAAGCCCCGGGGTTAAGTCAGATTCATGGATCACCGACGGCACACCGTTCAGCCAAGCGCCGAGAATGACGGGAACGGAGACGAATCCGCCTTTTGAGAAGACGACGTCCGGTTTTTCTTTTTGGATCAGGCGGTACGCCTGCCAAACGCCTTTCAGCACATTGAATGGATCTTTAAAGTTTTTCCAGTCAAAATAGCGGCGCAGTTTTCCGGTCGAAACCGAATAGTACGGGACGCCGTCGATGCGGCCGATAATCTCCCGTTCAATCCCTTGATGAGATCCGATGTAAACGATATCCCATCCCAGCTCTTTCAATTTCGGGATGAGGGCGACGTTGACCATCACGTGGCCGGCTGTGCCGCCGCCGGTTAAGATGATTTTTTTTCGCAATGCGGATCACCTGTCTTTTTTTAATCGCTCGTGTATCGTTATGTATTATAGCAGATTCCACCTAGCTTCGGGAGGAAACCAAGCGGTGGCGTTTTTCGTATAGTAAGAAAACTGGACGGTCTGCATGAAATTTTCATGATTTTCTTTTCGATTTCTCATTTGTTTGTTATATGATAAAACATCTGCAGCGTGATGATCTCGAATACAGAAAGTTCATTTTTCTATTTTCAGAGAGAAGAAATATTGGTAAAGTACAATCAAGAGGTGAATGCCATGTGGGTTTGGCTGTTCGTTTGTTTCATTGTGGGAATTGCCATTTATGGCATTGTACCGACGATCATCATTCGCAAAAAGCGGGTGCGTTTGTTTCGGGAGGGGACGGCATCCGATTGTCTGGCGCTGACGTTTGATGACGGCCCCGACCCGTATTATACGCCAAAGTTGCTTGATTTATTAAAGAAATATGGCGTGAAGGCGACGTTTTTCGTTGTCGGCCGCAAAGTCGAGCGCTATCCGGATATTGTGCGGCGGATGGCCGAAGAAGGCCATGAAATTGGGATTCATAATTACCGCCACATCAGCAATTGGCTGTTGCCGCCGATTTGGTTGGATTGGGGGGTGCGCCGCGCCGCTGCGGCGATTGAGCGGGCGACGGGCCAACGCCCGGTGTATTACCGCCCGCCGTGGGGGCATTTTAACGCTTGGACGCCGATCGTGCAAAAACGGTATACAACGGTGTTATGGTCGCATATTCTTGGCGATTGGAACGAAAAAATTGGTACAATGGAATTGTTCCGCCGCTTGCGTTCGTCCATACGCGGCGGGGCGGTGATTGTGCTTCATGACAATGGGGATGCGTTAGGTGCTGACAAACGCGCGCCAGAGCAAATGTTGTCAGCGCTCGAGCTGCTGTTTAAGGATGAAGCAGCGAAAAAGATGCGTTGGGTGACGATTACGGAACTGAGAAATGTGCAAACTAATACACAAATCTCGGCGATGTAGCGGGGGAGCTATGGATACAAGCGTATGGTTGCCGTATGTCCAGTCATATGGATATGTGATGCTGTTTTTATTTTTGTTTTGCGGCATTGTCGGCATTCCGGCGCCGGAGGAAAGCTTGCTCTTTTTGGTCGGCGTGATGGTTGCCAAGGAGCAGTTGCTGCTTGGACCGTCGCTCGCTTCATGCTGGGGCGGAGCGATGACGGGCATGGTGGCGGCCTATGGCGCCGGCCGGTGGTGGGGGGCGCCGTTTGTGCAAAAGTACGGCAAGTGCGTCGGAATTACGGCTGAACGTTGGGAGCGGGCTCGCCGCTGGTTTGGCCGCTATGGCAAATGGGGGATTTTGTTCGGCTGCTATGCTCCCGGGGTGCGGCAAATTTGCCCGTATATGGCGGGAGTGAGCCGGTTTCCGTTCGGGCCGTTTTTGTTGCTGTCGGCGCTTGGAACGGCAGGTTGGGCCGTTCCGTTGACCGCGGCGGGGCTTTGGCTCGGCCAGCGCATCCATATCCCCCTGATTTCTTTTCCGCTTGCCGGTTTGGCGTTGTTTTTGCTTTTTTTGCTTGCGGCATGGGTTGGGCAGCGGAGGCGCAAAAAATCTTTCGAAAGCTAAAGGGTGCGATCGATGATGAAAGTATTGTTTTTGCCGCTGTTTCAAATGAATACGGGACACCATAAAGTAGCCGATACGTTGATGGATTTTTTGCGCCGCCAGTTTCCGGCGGTCGAAAGCAAAAAGATCGATTTTTTGAGCTATTGCAATGAACTGATGGAAAAAATGGTGTCAGAGGCCTACTTGCGCTGGATTCGCTCGCATCCTGCTTCGTACCACCGTGTGTACAAAACGCTGATGTACCAAGAGCCGCCCCGGTTTGAGTTCATTTCGTTTGAGCCATGGCTGCCTTATTTTGAAAGCAAAATGAAAAAGATGGTGGAAGAAGAACGGCCGGATTTAATCGTCTGCACCCATTCGTTTCCGTCGCGCATTTTGCAGCGGCTGAAGCGAAAACGGGTGCTGACGGTTCCAGTTGTCAATGTCTACACCGACTTTTTTATGAACAGCATCTGGGGGAAACGGTTTATTGACTATCATTTTGTTCCCCATCAAGAGGCGAAATGGGAGCTGATCACGAAGTACGGGGTTGACAAAGGACGCATCATCGTCACTGGCATCCCAGTGCACGATGTGTTTATGAATCGGTCGGAAGCGAGACGCAAGCGGCAGCCTGCTCATGTGCTTGTCGCCGGTGGAAACCAAGGGCTTGGCAATATGCTGGCGTTTTTGCGGGCGGCCCGCACGTCAACGTTGTTCCGCTATTCGGTGCTGTGCGGCGCCAATCGCCAGCTGTACGAGGAAATCGCCAGCTGGCAGCTGCCTCATATCCGGCCGCTTCCATACATCGCTGACCCGGAAGAGATGAATCGGCTGTATGAAGAGGCGGATGCCGTCATTACGAAACCAGGCGGGGTGACGGTCAGCGAGTTGCTTCATAAGCGCATTCCGATTTTTACGATCGATTGCTTGCCTGGGCAGGAGCGCATCAATTTGCAATATTTACAGCAAAATGGTCTCATTTATCATTTGGTCGGGCCAGAAAGCGGCGAGCAGCACATGCTTCGCTTGTTGATGGATGACGTGGAGAAAAACCGGTTTTTCCGCCGTGTGTCCGATTATTTTGCCGGCGTGGAAAAAACGGGGCAAGAAGCGCTCGCCGAAGTGGTAGCGGCCATGCCGCAACGCATGGCTTGGCGCGTGTTGCATCCGTAGCGACAGAAGGTGTCCCAAAACGGTCGGGGCACCTTTTCTTATTCCTGTATATACGTGTAAAACAAATGCTGGAAAACGATATGTTGTGCTTTGTTGAAAGAAGAACCACCTTTTTAGACACCCTCACTTTTTTGTTCCTTATCGCTTATGGGGGGTGGCGAAACAACCTGCATCGTACATATAAAATATCAGACCGTTGGGCGCGAAACGTGTTACAATAGGAACGATGGCCAAGGAAAGAGGAGGAACGATGATGAAAACGAGAGTTGGCGTGTTATACGGCGGCAAATCACCGGAGCACCAAGTATCGTTGTCGACGGCGATGGCGGTGATGAACGCCATTGATCCTCATAAATTCGATGTCATTCCGATTTATATTACACCGGAAGGTCAATGGATCAAGGGCGAACAGCTGACCGGACCGATCGAGGAAATCAAGCAGCTGCAATTCACTTCGGCGGCGACCGCCTTGATTCCGGTTTCCTTGAACCAAGTTCCGGCTGCCGATTCGGCTGCGGGAGGAAACGAGGAAACGATCGATGTCATTTTCCCGCTTTTGCATGGGCCGAACGGCGAAGACGGAACGGTGCAAGGGTTGCTTGAGATATTGAACATTCCGTATGTCGGCAACGGGGTGCTTGCTTCCGCGGTCGGCATGGATAAGGTGATGATGAAAAACTTGTTTGCGCAGGCCGGGTTGCGCCAAGCAAAATATATCGCCGTGACGAAGTACGATTGGCAAAAAAGAGGCGAGACGGTGTATGACCGGATCGAACGAGAGCTTGGCTACCCGTGCTTTGTCAAGCCAGCCAACGCCGGTTCGAGCGTCGGCATTTCCAAATGCAAGCAGCGCGGCGATTTAAAAGCCGCATTTATCGAGGCATTTCAGTATGACCGAAAAATTATTATTGAAGAGGCGATCGTCGGCCGCGAAATTGAAATCGGCGTGATCGGAAATGATGAGCCGATTTGTTCGGTCGTTGGCGAAATTGTTCCCAAAAAGGAATTTTACGACTATGAAGCGAAATACGAAGACGGGCAAACCGAATTGATCATCCCAGCGGACGTAACGAAAGAACAGTATGAGACGATCAAACAAATGGCCATTACGGCGTTTCAGGCGCTGGATTTGTCTGGACTTGCGCGCGTCGATTTTTTCCTCGCCGAAGATGGCGCTGTTTATATCAACGAAGTAAACACGATGCCAGGCTTTACGCCATACAGCATGTTCCCGCTTCTTTGGCAGCACAGCGGTGTGCCGTACCCGGAGCTGATTGAACGGCTTATCGCGCTCGCATTGGAACGACATCAAGAAAAGCAGACGATCACGTACACGTTCAAAAAAGAAAAGAGGTGAGAGCCGATGATCAAACGGACAGTGCGGCAAATCGCCGAAATGGCTGACGGACAGTGTTTAAAGCCGGAATGGGAGAATATGGTCGTAAGCGGTGTGTCAACCGACACAAGGACGATCCAAGCCGGCAACTTGTACGTTCCGTTGCGCGGTGCGACCTTTAACGGCCACGATTTCGTGCAAGAAGCGGTGCAAAAAGGAGCCGCCGCCGTACTGTGGGCGGAAAGGGAAGGAACGCCGCCGGAAGGTGTGCCAGTGGTCGTTGTGGATGATACGCTTTTGGCATTGCAGCGGCTCGCCGCCCGCTACCGCGAGCAGCTTGGAATGAAGGTGATCGGCGTCACTGGCAGCAACGGCAAAACGACGACGAAAGATATGATTGCCGCGCTGCTTTCAACCCACTATCGAGTGCAAAAGACCGAAGGGAACTTGAACAATCACATCGGCGTGCCGCTGACGCTTCTTTCGCTTGACGAAGGGACGGAGATGGCCGTTGTCGAAATGGGGATGAGCGGGTTTGGCGAAATCGAGCGGCTGACCATGATCGCCCGTCCGGACGCAGCGGTCATCACGAATATCGGAGAAGCACACTTGCAGGAGCTCGGGTCGCGGGAAGGCATCGCCAAGGCGAAGTTGGAAATTTTGGCGGGTTTGCACCATGATGGTTTATTCGTCTACCACGGCGATGAGCCGCTCTTGACGGAGCGCGTGCCGAAGTTGCCGCTTCCCCGCCATGTCGTGACGTTCGGGGCGGGCGAACAGAACGATTACTATCCGACCGATGTGCGCATTGAAGCGGGAGGAACATCGTTTGTCATCAATGCGCTCCCCGGCCGGACGCTGTTTATGCCGGTATTAGGCAAGCATCATGTGTACAACGCGCTCGCCGCCATTGCGGTCGCCCGCTTTTTCGGCATCGATTGGGAAGGCATTGATGCGTCTCTCTCCCGCCTGCAAGTGACGCGCATGCGTACGGAAGTCGTCAAGACGAAATATGGCTTTACCGTCATTAATGACGCCTACAATGCTAGCCCGACATCGATGCGCGCCGCCTTGACGCTGCTTGGGGAATTAGGCGGCTACCGGCAAAAAATCGCCGTATTGGGCGATATGTTGGAGCTTGGTGACGAAGAAGTGGCGTTTCATCGAGAGATCGGGGAGGTGTTGCGGCCGGGAATGGTGGACTATGTGTTCACTTACGGGCCGCTGGCGCACCATATCGCCGCGGCGGCTGCCCCATTTTTTGATGATGGGCGGGTGAGGGAGTTCGACGATAAAGCAGCGTTGGCCGAGGCCGTGCGTTCCGTCGCGACTTCGGATGACATTGTTTTATTGAAAGCATCGCGCGGCATGAAATTGGAAGAGTTGCTTCGATATTGGGTGTAACATCAAGCAACCCGAGAGAAACTAAAAGCGGCGTCACAGGCGCCGCTTTTCATTCGGGCGGGGGTGGAAATGATGATCGGCTGTTTATGTATTCACGGGTTTACGGGAAGTCCAGAAGAAGTGGCGCCGCTGGCCGATTATTTGCGGGAGCGGACCGATTGGATGATCGAAACGCCGACCTTGCCGGGCCACGGAAGCGAACTGCGGTTGAAAGGAATTACATACGACCAATGGATCGCGGCGGCGGAACAAGCGTTTTTAGCGCTCCATCACCGTTGCAGTGTGGTGTATGTCATTGGGTTTTCAATGGGTGGAGTGATCGCCGTCTACTTGGCGGAAAAATACCCGGTCGCCAAACTCGTGCTGCTAAGCGCTGCGTTTTACTATGTCAACCCGCGCCAATTATGGCGCGACATCCGCGAGATGTTTGCCAATGGATGGAAAGGAGCGCGGGAGCACCCACTGTTTCTCCGCTATCGAAACAAAATGATGGCGACGCCGTTTTCAGCTGTCAGGGAGTTTCGCAAACTCGTTCGCGATGTGCGTCCCCGACTTCCGCGCGTCGCGGCACCCGCGCTCATTGTGCAAGGAGAAAAAGATGGGATCGTGCCGTTAAAAAGCGCCTGCTATTTATATGAACGCATGGGGTCTTCAGAAAAAAAGCTGTTGCTTTTGCCCAATTCGTTCCATCATGTTTGTCATAGCATCGATCGGCACGTTCTGTTTGCTGAGGTGGAAACATTTTTGCGCGCTGCCCATGCCCATCATTGCAAATCACCGCATAACATGGTATGATAACTGTCAAACCTTTCTCTCGGATAAAGGGACGATTTTTTATAAGGAGTTTGGATAACATTGACGACATTTCAAGAATTAGGATTAAGCCAAGAAGTGATGAAAGCGATCGAGCGGATGGGGTTTGAAGAGACGACTCCGATTCAAGCGAAGACGATTCCGCTCAGTCTGCAAAATAAAGACGTAATCGGTCAAGCGCAAACCGGAACGGGGAAAACGGCGGCGTTTGGCATTCCGATCGTTGAGAAAGTGAATGTGAAAAACAGCGCTGTTCAAGCGCTCGTTGTCGCGCCGACGCGTGAGCTCGCCATCCAAGTATCAGAAGAGCTGTACAAAATCGGCGCCGTCAAGCGCGTGCGCGTCTTGCCGATTTACGGCGGTCAAGATATCGACCGGCAAATCCGCGCTTTGAAAAAACATCCGCACGTGATCGTCGGGACGCCGGGCCGTATTATCGACCATATCAACCGTGGGACGCTCCGCCTTGAGCATGTGCATACGGTCGTTCTCGATGAGGCGGATGAAATGCTCAATATGGGCTTTATCGAAGATATTGAGGCGATTTTAAGCCATGTGCCGGCCGAGCGGCAGACGTTGCTGTTCTCGGCGACGATGCCGGATCCGATTCGCCGCATTGCCGAGCGCTTCATGAACGAGCCGGAACTTGTCAAAGTGAAGGCAAAGGAAATGACCGTGCCGAACATTCAACAGTACTACTTAGAAGTGCACGAGAAAAAGAAATTTGACATTTTGACGCGGCTTCTTGATATTCAGGCGCCGGAGCTCGCGATCGTGTTCGGCCGCACGAAGCGTCGTGTCGATGAGCTGGCAGAGGCGCTCAACTTGCGAGGCTATGCAGCGGAAGGCATTCATGGCGATTTAAGCCAAGCGAAACGGCTGTCGGTGCTGCGCAAGTTTAAGGAAGGTGCGATTGAAATTTTAGTGGCGACGGATGTTGCGGCGCGCGGCTTGGATATTTCCGGCGTAACGCACGTGTACAACTTTGATATTCCGCAAGACCCGGAAAGCTATGTCCACCGGATTGGGCGCACCGGGCGCGCCGGCAAGACAGGGGTGGCGATGACGTTTGTCACTCCAAGGGAGATCGGCCAGCTTCACCATATTGAGCGGACGACGAAGCGGAAAATGGAGCGGATGAAGCCGCCGACACTTGATGAGGCGCTCGAAGGCCAACAGCGTATCGCTATCGAAAAGCTTCTCAACGTCGTGGAGACCGAAAACCTGTCATTTTACAAACGGGCAGCGGAAGAATTGCTTGAAGAGCACGATTCGGTAACGATTGTCGCTGCCTGCTTGAAAATGTTGACGCGCGAGCCGGATACGACGCCGGTGCAATTGACGGAAGAGCCGCCTTTAGCGGTCAAGCGGGAGAAAAAACGGGGCGGCCGCCCGGACGGCTCAGCCCGCAGCCGGACGAAGAAACGGCGGATTACGGCGCATTAAGCGCCGTTTTTTCATAGCCGAGGCATGTAAAACGACGGCCGCTTGGGGCGGATGGACAAAAAGGGGGCAAGCAGGCCGCCGACGGCGAAGCCAAATAGATGGGCCAATAAATTCCCATGTGGTGTCATGATGCCAATCAGCAAATGAACCGCCATGACCGAAAGCAGCAGCTGGGCGTGGCGGGGGGCGACTAAGTCGCGGCGGAATAGGGCGAGGTAGCTGTACATGCCAAACAAGGCGAAAATGGCGCCCGACGCCCCGACATGGGTGTACAGCGGCGGCAGAAGGAATAAAGTGGCGACATTGGCGCCGATTCCGCCTCCGATATACAGAAACAAAAACTTTCTTTTCCCAAGTGCGCGCTCCAGCCAGGGGCCAAACAGCCATAAGGACAAACTGTTGGCGGCCATATGGTGGAAATCGCGATGCAGCACGATTGGGCTGACAAGCCGCCAGCACTCTCCATGGCGGATCGCGCCGTTCGTCCCGACGGCGTATTGCCAAATGGGTTCAAGCGCTGTCAAGGGAAGAGAAAACAACAGCCATGCGGCGATATGGACCAATAATAAGGCGGCAACGACGGGATAAAGGCGGACAAATGAGCGGACATCGCTTGCATGTTGAAACACGGGTTGGTCTCCCTTCTTCGCGGAAATGGGGCGTTTTTTATAAGCCATCTTATGCGGGTCTCTCATAAAAAATTTGTCCGACCATCAGGGCGGATAGGATAGGTGAGGAAGCAGTGATCGTCGGCATTGGCATTGATATTGTAGAGTTGGAACGGATCCGCTCCCTTCTTGAGCGGAGCCGCAAATTTCCAGAGCGAATTTTGACGCCGCGTGAAAAAGCGCAGTTTGGCGAGTTGCCGCCCGCAAGACAGGCAGAGTTTCTCGCCGGGCGATTTGCGGCTAAAGAAGCGTACGCCAAAGCGCTCGGAACGGGGATCGGGCGGCATCTATCGTTTCAAGACATCGAGATCGTTTCCGATGAGCACGGAAAGCCGAGCATTGCTGCCCGCCGCGATGGCGAGACGGTTCATCTGTCCATTTCCCATAGCCGCGATTACGCCGTCGCCCAAGTCGTCATTGAGCGCCTTGGACCGATGACGCCGGCTGATGCTTGCCATGGCTAGTCTGCATATTCCCGAAAGTTGTCTCATATATTGTAGTGCATGGGTAGAAATCGATATATGAGGCAAAGGGGTTGAAGCGATGGGCAGAAACGTGCTGATGGCGTTGGTCGGCATCATTTTTCTGTTTGCTTTGGCTGGCTGCGGGTCGAAATCGCAGGAAGAGGTGCTGAAGGCGCTTGATGAAAAGGTCGATGAGATGACGGGTTATCAGGCTGAGGCGAAAATGACGTTCCGCACCGGTGAGAAGCCGCAAGTGTATCATGTTGAAGTGTGGCACAAGCAGCCGTCCTACTACCGCGTCAGCTTGAAAAACGCCGACAAAGGACAAAGCCAAATGATTTTGCGCAATGACGAAGGGGTGTTCGTCTTCACGCCGGCGCTCAACAAAACCTTCAAGTTTGTGAGCGATTGGCCGAAAAACAGCAGCCAAGCGTATTTGTACGAATCGCTCGTCAAAGACATTTTGAGCGATTCGAAGGCGAAGTTTAAGGCGACGGACGATTACTATGTGTTTGAGACGAAAACGAACTACCCGAACAGCGAAGTCATTCCAACCCAAGAGATTACGCTGCGCAAAAAAGATTTGGCGCCCGTCTCGGTCAAAGTGATGGATACGGACCGGAAAGCGCTGTTGACGGTCGAGTTTTCCAACGTCGAGTTTAACAAAAAGTTTGATGATGACGCGTTTGATACAAAGAAAAACATGACTGGCGCCCGTCTTGAGGTGCCAACGATGGCCGAAGGAAAAGAGCAAGTGATGGCCGTCATGTACCCGAGTCAGCTTCCGAAAGGGGTTCAAGCGCTCGAGGAAAAAGAAGTGAAAGGTGAAAACGGCACGCGCGTCATTATGACATTCGGCGGCAAAAAATCGTTTACGCTTGTGCAAGAAAAAGCGGATGTGCTTCCGGCGACAAGCATGCCAGTTCTTGTCAACGGCGACCCGGTTGATTTAGGATTCACCATTGGCGCCCTCACCGACCGAACGTTGACATGGTGGTACAATGGGGCGGAGTTTACGCTCGCCTCGGACGATTTGACGCCGGAAGAAATGGTGATGGTCGCCAGCTCAGTGCAAGAAAAAGCGGCAAAATGACAGTGCGGTTTTGCAAACAGGCGGCTTTCCGCGTTGAAGCGGAGAAGCTGCTTTTTGTTTTTGTGCAGAAGCAGTGAAGGCAGGACAGTGGACGAATCGTTGCGATCTCCAATGTTTTCCGCCGTTTTTCTCATTTTTCCGCCGCTCATCCTATTCCTTCTTCCCTAGGAACATGGTAAACTAAAAAAGGAATCCAATCGATTCAAGCGCTTTCAAACTGGCTATGACTAGAAAGGCAGCGAGAGAGGATGGACGAGTTTCACCGCGATACGTGGGTGGAAATTGATTTGGACGCCATTTACGACAACGTCGCGAATTTGCGCCGCTTTTTGCCGGAGGGTACGCAAATTATGGCCGTTGTCAAGGCGAACGCCTACGGGCACGGCGATGCCCAAGTGGCGGCAACGGCGCTCGAAGCGGGCGCTTCCCGCTTGGCCGTCGCCTTTTTGGACGAGGCGCTTGCCTTACGAAAAAAAGGCATCGATGCCCCGATTTTAGTGCTTGGGGCGTCTCGTCCCGAGGATGTGGCGTTGGCCGCCGAACACCGCATCGCCTTAACCGTGTTTCGCTCTGATTGGCTCGAGAAGGCGTCATCGCTATATAACGGTTCGACCCCGATTCATTTCCATTTAAAGATGGACACGGGAATGGGACGGCTTGGGGTTAAAGACGAAGAGGAGACAAAGCGAATAGCGGCCTTGATCGATCGCCATCCGCCCTTTGTGCTTGAAGGGGTGTATACGCATTTTGCGACCGCTGATGAAGTGAATACGGATTACTTTTCTTATCAATACGCCCGCTTTTTGCATATGCTTGACTGGCTGCCGTCGCGGCCGCCGCTCGTTCATTGCGCCAACAGCGCGGCGGCCCTTCGTTTTTCCGATCGAGCGTTCAACATGGTTCGCTTTGGCATTTCGATGTACGGGCTCGCCCCATCGCCGGACATCAAGCCGCTCCTCCCATACGAATTGAAAGAGGCGTTTTCGCTCCATAGCCGCCTTGTACACGTCAAAAAACTGCAACCAGGCGAAAAGGTGAGCTACGGTGCGACGTACACCGCGCAGACGGAAGAGTGGATCGGCACGATTCCAATCGGTTATGCGGACGGCTGGCTGCGCCGCCTGCAGCACTTTCATGTGCTTGTTGGCGGGCAGCGGGCGCCGATCGTCGGCCGTATCTGCATGGATCAATGCATGATCCGCCTGCCGGAGCCGCTGCCTGTCGGGACGAAGGTGACATTAATTGGCCGCCAAGGGGACGAAGTCATTTCCATCGATGATGTCGCCCGCCATTTGGGCACAATCAATTATGAAGTGCCGTGCACGATCGGCTACCGGGTGCCCCGTATTTTTTTCCGAAATAAGCGTATAATGGAAGTGAGAAACGCCGTTGGTCGCGGATGAAGCGATGCATAATCTGCTTCGGAAGACAAAGGATAGAAAATGGAGAAATGACTTTGCAGCGCCGTTGTTTAATGGTATCATGAAGTGGAAGCAATCAATGGCTGCAGTTCGTGGAGGTGTATATTTGTGTCGGAATCTGGCGCAACAGCGGAAATCGTCGTTCGTTTGCCGCAGTCGCTGCTGACAGAACTGGACGTGCTCGTAAAGCAGGAAAACGGCAACCGCAATGAACTCATTTATCAAGCGACGAAAATGTACATTCGCGAGCGGAAGAAACGGCAAATTCGCGAGGCGATGAGACGAGGCTACATGGAAATGGCGAAAATCAATTTATCTATCGCTTCTGAAGCGTTTCATGCTGAATACGAGGCCGACCACACCGTTGAACGCTTAGTTAGCGGGGGGTAATGCTTTGATTGTCAAACGTGGCGACGTGTATTTTGCGGACCTTTCCCCGGTTGTTGGCTCGGAGCAGGGCGGCGTGCGCCCCGTGTTGGTGATCCAAAACGATATCGGCAATCGTTTTAGCCCGACGGTGATTGTCGCGGCGATTACGGCGCAAATCCAAAAAGCGAAGCTGCCGACGCATGTCGAGATTGACGCGAAACGCTACGGGTTTGAACGCGATTCGGTCATTTTGCTTGAGCAAATTCGCACGATCGACAAGCAACGGCTGACCGATAAAATCACTCATTTGGACGATGAAATGATGGATAAAGTCGATGAGGCGCTGCAAATTAGCTTAGGGCTGATCGACTTTTGATAGAGCGAAAAACCTTTGCTTTTGGCATAACAGCGAACAGGAGAAACGGCGTTTTCGGTTGCCAACGGGCGGCCGAGCGGATGGGGAAAGCGGCGTTGACGTGCGGCATCGGTCTTGATTATCGAGTGTTCACGTTAGTGAGACGGGCAGATCGGTCTTCCCGGAACGATCTGTCCTTCCATTTTCATCTATGTATACTGTTTCACAAAGCAGCTGCGTACAGGTAGCGCTTTTTTTATTATCCTAAACCGATTCATCCCCCACTTCCACCTCGAAGCGTTAGCGTAGGTGGGAGAGCGTTCAAGTCCCATATCATTAAGGAGGGAATCGCTTGGCTAACGAACAGCGGCTCATTGAAGTCATTGCCGCCGAGCAGCAGCTGGCAGCGAAGCAAGTCGAAAACGTCATTGCGCTCCATCGAGAAGGAAACACGATCCCGTTTATCGCCCGCTACCGGAAAGAAATGACTGGGGCGCTCGATGAAGTGCAAATTCGTGAAGTACTTGAGAGATGGGAGTATTTGCAGCATTTAGAGCAACGGAAAGAGGAAGTGATTCGCCTCATTGATGAGCAAGGGAAGTTGACGGAAGAGTTAAAGCGCGACATTCTTGAGGCCACGAAGTTGCAACAAGTCGAAGATTTATACCGCCCATATCGGCAAAAGCGGCGCACGAAAGCAACAATCGCAAAAGAGAGAGGGCTTGAACCCCTTGCCGAATGGCTCCTTTCGTGTCCACCGGCCCCAACTCCGGAACAACAGGCCGAAATGTTCGTCAACGAAGATAAAGGAGTCGCAACCGTTGAAGAGGCGCTTCAAGGTGCGAAAGATATCATCGCCGAAAAAGTGGCAGATGACGCTGCTCTTCGTCAATGGGTGCGCGACGAGACACGGCGGAAAGGAACGATTGCTTCGGTTGCCAAAGCGCCGGAAAAGGACGAAAAGAGTGTGTACGAAATGTACTACGACTACGAGGAACCCCTCGCTAAAATCGTTCCGCACCGCGTGTTGGCGTTAAACCGTGGTGAAAAGGAAGAGGTGCTGCGCGTCTCGATCAAGGCGCCTGTTGAGGACATCATTCGCTATTTGCGGCGAAAAACAGTCGCTGATGAATCGTCCCCGGCCGCTCCCATCGTGGCAGAAGCGATCGAGGACGGATACAAGCGGCTGATGGAGCCTGCCATTGAACGCGACATCCGCAACGAGTTGACGGAGAAAGCGGAGGAGCGGGCCATCCATATTTTCGCTGAAAACTTGCGCAAACTGCTTCTCCAGCCGCCGCTCAAAGGAAAAACGGTGCTCGGCATCGACCCAGCCTATCGGACTGGGTGCAAGCTCGCAGTTGTCGACGAAACGGGGAAACTGCTTCGCATTGATGTGATCTATCCGCATCCGCCGCAAGAGCGAAAAGAAGAGGCGCGCGCGAAACTTCTTCGCCTGCTTGATGACCATCACGTTGATATGATCGCGATTGGCAACGGAACAGCATCTCGGGAAACCGAACAGTTTGTCGCCGACACGCTGAAGCATGTGCAACGCGATATCTTTTATTTGATTGTCAATGAAGCAGGAGCGAGCGTCTACTCTGCTTCCGACCTTGCACGCGCTGAGTTTCCCGACCTGCAAGTCGAAGAGCGGAGCGCCGTCTCGATCGCCCGCCGCGTCCAAGACCCGCTCGCCGAGCTTGTCAAAATCGATCCAAAATCGGTCGGCGTCGGCCAATACCAGCACGATGTGTCGCAAAAAAAGCTTGCCGAGTCGCTTCGTTTCGTCGTCGAGACGGTCGTCAATCAAGTCGGTGTCAACGTCAACACTGCCTCCGTCTCCCTGCTTCAGTACGTGTCCGGGCTCACGAAAACCGTTGCAGAAAACATCGTCAAGCGTCGCGAAGAGCAAGGGAAATTCCGCAACCGCGAAGAGCTGAAAACGATTCCTCGGCTCGGAGCGAAAACGTACGAGCAGTGCATCGGTTTTTTGCGCATCGTTGATGGCGACGAACCGCTTGACCGCACGCCGATTCACCCCGAGCGGTACGCGGAAGTGAAGCAACTGTTGCGTAAGTTAGGATTTACGACCGCCGCCATTGGCAGTGATGAACTGCGCCAGGCGCTGCAAGCCATCGAAGTCGAGATGGTGGCTGCCGAGCTCGGCATCGGAGAACTGACGTTGCGCGACATCATTGACGCGTTGTGCCGCCCAGAGCGCGATCCGCGCGACGAGCTGCCCAAGCCGCTATTACGCAAAGATGTGTTGAAGATGGAAGATTTGAAGCCAGGCATGGAGCTGGAAGGAACCGTGCGCAACGTCGTTGACTTCGGCGCCTTTGTCGACATTGGGGTCAAACAGGACGGGCTCGTGCACATTTCCAAACTAAGCAAACAATACGTGCGCCATCCACTCGATGTCGTTTCGGTCGGCGACGTCGTCAAAGTATGGGTCGAGCATGTCGATGTGGCGAAGGGAAGAATATCGCTGTCGATGGTGCCGCCGAAAGAGTGAAATGGAGAAAGCACTGCCTTAGGAGCAGTGTTTTCTCCGATAAAAAAACCAGCATTGGTTCAACAGTTTAATTTGCTCACGGTTTTTCTCATAGTAGGCTCGTCTCATCTGATTTTTCAGCCATGTAGGCAAAATCAGTCACCTCCCTGACAGTGGAAAGGTAATATATATGTATGTAATGGTGAATTGTCCTGTGCCAAAAGATGAAGGAGAGACCCGCCATGGACCAAAAGCAGCTGCAAGCCCTTGTCGAACAAATTTCCATTCGCGTGTTCGGCAAGCCGTTTCGCCATACCGCTTTCTTCAACCCTCGTTTGCGCACCACCGGCGGGCGCTACATGTTGCAAACGCACAACATTGAGCTCAATAAAAAACATTACGAGCAGTTCGGCGAGGAAGAATTGATCGCCATCATCAAACACGAGCTTTGCCATTACCACTTGCACCTTGAGGGAAAAGGCTACCGCCACCGCGACCGCGACTTCCGCGAACTGCTGCAAAAAGTGGGGGCGCCTCGCTATTGTCGTCCGCTTGCTCGAAATACAAAAGCGCCGAAAACGATCTACACATACATTTGCACGTCATGCGGCCTCACCTACCGCCGCAAAAGACGGATCAACATAGACCGTTATGTTTGCGGCCGCTGCCGAAGCAAGCTCAAACGATCCTAGGCTTCCATGACAGAAAAATTTGGTTGCCATCGGAAGGATGAAAATATCTCTATGTCGAATATTACAATTTTACACATTTTGAAGCTCAGGTATTTTCAGAGTAGATGCAATTTGAAACTTTAACATTTGCAGCTTTTCCATAGCCTCGGCATTTGATCGACTGTCGGGCGACTGAACAATGCCGCTTTCAGACCCATGCATGGGTCTGTGAAGCGGGTGGTTGTTCGTTCTTCCGTCACGCCTTGGTGTTCGTCAGTCGAGAAAATAGACAAGCTGCCTTTTCGTCAGGAATTGTTAAACTATAATGTCCAGTCAATGCCAATAATCAAACAAAACATTTTGCGAAAAAAGGTTGACAATCAGGATGATCGTGTGCTAAATTATAAAAGTCGTCGCTAAACGGCGGAAAACAGCAGAGGAAGTTGCGGGAAAACGTATTGACAAACGACAAGTTGCTCAATATAATAAACAATGTCGATTGTCAAACATCATTCCGCAATAGCTCAGCGACGAGCCTCACATCTTCGAATTGGCTGCGAGTTGCCTCGACGCATCTCGCTTCCTTGAATTAGCTGGCAGAGGAAGAGGCAACGAGCACATCGTAAAGATATGCATGACATATAATTTTTTCATCATTCCGCAATAGCTCAGCGGTAGAGCAACCGGCTGTTAACCGGTAGGTCGTAGGTTCGAATCCTACTTGCGGAGCCATTTCTTTGGAGAAGTACCCAAGTGGCTGAAGGGGACGGTTTGCTAAACCGTTAGGTCGNTTCATCATTCCGCAATAGCTCAGCGGTAGAGCAACCGGCTGTTAACCGGTAGGTCGTAGGTTCGAATCCTACTTGCGGAGCCATTTCTTTGGAGAAGTACCCAAGTGGCTGAAGGGGACGGTTTGCTAAACCGTTAGGTCGTGGCTTTACGGCGCGCGGGTTCAAATCCCGCCTTCTCCGCCACTCCAATACGTATATGCGTGGCCCGTTGGTCAAGTGGTTAAGACACCGCCCTTTCACGGCGGTAACACGGGTTCGAATCCCGTACGGGTCACTGAATAGCGCGGGGTGATCCCCGCGATTTGTGGTCCCGTAGTGTAGTGGTTAACATGCCTGCCTGTCACGCAGGAGATCGCGGGTTCGAGTCCCGTCGGGACCGCCATTGCACTAAATCGCTGGGCCATAGCCAAGCGGTAAGGCAACGGACTTTGACTCCGTGATGCGCTGGTTCGAATCCAGCTGGCCCAGCCATTTTTATGTGTTAAATACATGAGCCATTAGCTCAGTAACGAGCGCTGCATCTTCGAGTTTGCTTCGAGTTGCCTCGACGCACCGGGCTTCCTTGAAACAGCTGGTAGAGGAAGAGGCAGGTAGAGTTCATCAGTACTTAGAGTGTTATGATCACCATGAGCCATTAGCTCAGGTAGGTAGAGCAACGAGCAAAGCATCTTCAGATTTGCTTCGAGTTGTCCCGACGCATCCGACATCTTCGAATATGCTAGCAGAGGAAGGGACAACGTTCACTGTGAGTGTATACCCAACCATGAGCCATTAGCTCAGTAGGTAGAGCATCTGACTTTTAATCAGAGGGTCGGAGGTTCGAGTCCTCCATGGCTCACCATATTAGCGGGTGTGGCGGAATTGGCAGACGCACCAGACTTAGGATCTGGCGCCTCACGGCGTGGGGGTTCAAGTCCCTCCACCCGCACTGATTAGTCAATATGCGGTCGTGGCGGAATGGCAGACGCGCTAGGTTGAGGGCCTAGTGGGGGCGACCCCGTGGAGGTTCAAGTCCTCTCGACCGCATTTTTTAGATAAACTATTGACAGCAACACAGCGAGTTGCTAAAATATAATCCGTCTCTTTGGTGCAATAATCTATTGCGCTCGTAGCTCAATTGGATAGAGCATCTGACTACGGATCAGAAGGTTAGGGGTTCGAATCCTCTCGAGCGCGCCATCATCGGGAAGTAGCTCAGCTTGGTAGAGCACATGGTTTGGGACCATGGGGTCGCAGGTTCAAATCCTGTCTTCCCGATTTTGTTAAACTAAATATTATGCGGGTGTAGTTTAGTGGTAAAACCTCAGCCACGAGCCTTCACTTCGCCGAATACGCTTCGAGTTGCCCCGACGCATCCAGCTTCTTTGAATCGGCTGGCAGAGGAAGGGGCATGAAAGATTGTGATGGGTGTTTCATCAAAAATTATGCGGGTGTAGTTTAGTGGTAAAACCTCAGCCTTCCAAGCTGATGTCGTGGGTTCGATTCCCATCACCCGCTCCATGAAGAGTCCATAGGATTATTTCGTTCCTTGAAAACTGAACGAAACGAAGCGCGACGAAAAGCGGAGGTCGTTTAGCGCCTTTGGTGCTGCGGCTGAAGCAAAAAGCCAA